>CALPPK020000187.1 GCA_943325435.2 Bifidobacterium breve | reverse complement strand
GTTGCAGTAACACCTGCTTTGATGAGTGCTGCTTTAACTGCTTTAGCGCGATCGCGTGAAATTGCAAATCGGAATTCACTGATATTCGTGAGAGAGGCAGCGTGACCAATAACAACAACACGACTTGCGCTCTTGGCTGCTTCTGCAATTTTCTGAACTTGGGCCAAGCCTGTCGCATTTAATACCGAAGATGCTTGCTTGAACATCACTGGGCTTGCAACGGTTGGTACAGATCCAACACGAACCTTTGATGCCTTTACGGTTGTTCTCATTGAGCGAACAACAGCCTTAGTTTTTACATCAATAATTTGAACTGAACAACGACCAGTATTCACCAGAAGAACGCTTGTTGTTAGAGCAACACATACTTTTGGTGTGATTGTACGAATATCAAGATTCGCAGCATCCTTCGCGGAAAGAACTCTTAGTGCAGTATTTTTCTGTACCGCAGCTGGAAGCTTCTTTGAATACACCACAGAGTCGATGCGGTTCGGTATGTTTCGGATAGCAGCCGCTACAGGCACAACTGTTGTAGTAGTGGTTGTGGTTGCTGTGTCCAGCGCGACACCAACGTCACCGTCACTACCCGATGTAACTCCTTGTGCTGCATCCCATTTAAAGCCGATGTAACCAGCGACCTGAGATCCGAGAGCAGCGACGCTGGAGACAAAACCAATACGCCCAGTCGGATCTACGTATGTGGTTAAAGCAGTTAGCTGATTGCAAGGTGCATTCTCGATCACGCTTAGTGATCCTGCAGTACCAAGTCCGCTTGTTCCGTACGTTGTTAGTAGTCCGGTATCGAATGACAAGTAGTAGGGGTAATACGTTTGCGTAATCGTGGCAGTGCTTGAGCAAACGTTATTCGATGTACCAGAAGATGATTGCGCCACACCAGTGAAGTACACGTCGTTGCCTGCACTGACAACACCACCAATGCTGTAGCTCATGCGAACTGATGTGCCACCGACAGTAATTGTTGATGGAAGGGTTAATGATTTCAGTCCGTTTTCACCAAGTGTCGTGTCGAGCACACCTTTTGAAAGTCTGATTGCCGAAGTGCTCTGGGTCATTCCCATTGAACGAAAAAGTCCATTCCAGCGACCTGTTGGGTCAATAACCCAACGAGATACGTATCCCTGATCCCCCGTGTTAATTGTTTGAGTGGTCAGTGCTGTTCCGTTTGCGGTGTAAGGCGTGATTTTGTTTGTGTATACGGTGTTCATGCCGCCAAAGCTGCAACCACCTGTACTTGGGCGGGGGTACTCACTATTGATAACGACGAAATAAGGAGTTGTTGAAGTAACGGAAGAAACACTTGCATCAACTGAGTTCACACCCATACTCATCATTTCGCAGTTAGTAGTTGGATCAAATGTGACTACCCGACCGTTGGTCCCAAATGAGGTGTCTACAACAAGTGATGAGCCTGACGTTTTGAGACCCACCAGAATTGAAGACCTATACGTTTCTGATTGAGAGAAGTTGGGACCTGGTACATAATTGGAGTACTCACACGAGATACCGATGAACACCGATGCATCCGGGCGGAATTGAATCGTCATTGACCCTGAATATGCAAACGCGAGCGGAATTGAGTTCTTTGTCGCGCCAGTTGCAGCTGTGCACTGATCTTTCGCAATTTCGTTTGTGGAATAAGCAGCGTAGTCTGCTGCTGTTGCGCTACTACTTGAACTAATCATAGAAAGAAACATTGACCGCGAAGACACAGCGCCGGTGGACAATGATCCGACAGCGAAAGACAAAACCGACTGGTCAGAACTTGCTGTTCCTTTTAACTGCCGTGAGTAATAGATCGCGTATTTGTCTAGTTTTTCGCTGACGACGATTGTTCCATAGGCACACGTACTGTTGTTTGCGGACACGCAAATAGATTCAGCCGACGTTGGGTATGCAAATTCATCGCCAAGATCGATCGCACCGAAAGTTGTATCGATACTGAGGTCGCTTTTTACTTTCCACAAAAAGTTATGTGAACCAGCTGTAGTTGTATCTCGGCCGAACGCCAAGAACGAATCTGTCTTGGGGAGGCGCACGAGACGTGATGGGGTTGCCCCAGCGATTGCGCTAGGTGCGAGGGTGGCCGACGTGGTCTGAGTGATGTCACCAGGCACTGCGCTAGCGACCGAAGTGGTGAGTGCGACACTTCCTGCCACAACTGCAAGGGATATTAATAAGGATGAAATACGGCGCACAATGGCCTCCAATTGTTCGAAACCCCGGGAAAATGGGGCAGTTCAATCCTAGAACAAAATTCTAGAACTTTCGTACAAAGTAGGGACAGGGGTATGTGATTGAGGTCATCCCATGTGCATCAATCCCTGGGTCTTCTGTTACGCCAAGGCGTGGGCGGCGGCAAGGCCACTGAGGGCCGCGCCTTCAACGCGCGGGCCAGCAAAGGCGTCGCCGGCGATGGCCAGGGTGCCAGATTCATCAACCCAGCAGGCTTCTGGCCACAATTTTTTCGGAATGGCGAAACGCCACTTCTTCATCTCGCTAGAAGTGACTTGGGCGGTGCCGAGCCAGGGAGTTGCAGCTTCCAGCAATGCATCATGAATCTCGCGATTAGTGAGGTCGAAATTCGCAAGGCTCCATTCGGGGTTTGCATGAAAGGTAAGTGCAGGCGCTGCACTGATTCCCTTAGCGGTGTTATCACCGATAAATGAGAACACATCATCAGCAAACTGCATGCCACCTGGTGACGCCACATTGTGATTGTTGGAATCGAGCGTGACTAATAATCCGAGTGTGCGGTCGTAGTCAGTGTTGCGCAATTCGGTTGGCATTTCTATTCCGCCACCAAACATGAGGGAAAACGATTGGGGAATTGGTGCAGTGAGAATCACGCGGTCTGCATGATGTGCAACACCATCATCTGTTGTGACTACCCAGCCTGTCTCGCCCCGAGTCAGTGAAAACACAAGCGCGCCAAGACGAACATCAAGTCCGGAAGCAAGATGCTTAGCGATTGAGGTCATTCCGTTTGCACCGACATAACGAGGATGACCGTCTTCTTCTGAAAAACCGCGACACCATTCGCGTACAACTCCGGCAGTTATCCATTCGTCGACATGCTTCTGGAATTCGTCACTGCGCACAGTGAAGAACTGTGCACCATGATCAAGCGTCGCATCTTTGATACGGCGCGTGGCAAGACGACCACCAACACCACGGCCTTTATCAAACACAATTACTTCATGACCATGGGAGACGCATTCGCGTGCTGCCATGAGTCCGGATAGACCGGCGCCAACGACAATGATGCGCATTGCTAGACCGCTACTGCAGCTGCGTGTCCGTGCGGGACAAAAACCTTTTCAGCGCGACCGAGGAACTCGAGCAAGATGCGATTAAAGGTAGTGGCGTGTTCGATATGTAATCCGTGTGCGCCACCGCTGATGATTACTAACTCTGCAGTTGGAATAAGCGATGCAATCTCTTCGGCGTCTCCACGCGGAGTAAGAATGTCTTGGTTACCAACGACCACCATGGTGGGGCATTCAATATTGCCTAGGTCTGCATTGAGCGAACGATCATCAGTTGTAAGAATGGCTTGCACTTGCGACACAAATGCATTGGCCGGGTTGAACAATTGCAATGGCCCGATGCTGCCGAGTGCAGGAAGGATGCGACGGAACGAACGCGGACCAATCATCCACCGTGCAGCTTCTTTACCAACTGACCCCATGCCTTCTTTCGAAGCCATGTCGGCCCATGATTGCAATAGATCTGCGCGCCACTGATGATTACGACATGCAGTAGCAACAAGCGTTAATGAACGAACTCGGTTCGGGTGTTTCAACGCAATGATTTGGCTGATTGCGCCGCCCATAGATAGGCCAACAACATGAGCTGATTCGATACCGGCAGCATCAAGCACTGCAATTGCGTCGTCGGCCATTTGTTCAAGGTCGTACGTGCCTTCTGGTTTGTCGCTCTTGCCGGCACCGCGGTTATCAAATGCCACTGTGCGATGACGCAATGCAAGTGCAGCGCGTTGAAGGTTCCATGAGTTCTTTTCGCCACCAAGTCCTTGCACCAATAGAACTGGTGCTCTTTTGGTGATGCCGGTTACTTCGTAGTGAATACGAATTCCGTCTGCTGCAACTGCGAATGGCATGTTATGCAACCTGCTTACGGGCGGGGATACGTTCGATGCTTGGCCACAAATACAAATTACGTACTACTTCTGTAGTCGAGTGGCGTGGAGCGAAACGCAACAAATGTGCAGCTTCGTTACTGGCAGCCAAGCGGCCGTGCTGAATGAGGTCTGCAACGTGGTCTGGCATTGGTGCACCAGCAAACGTAGAAACGTTTTTC
>CALPPK020000186.1 GCA_943325435.2 Bifidobacterium breve | reverse complement strand
CCAAGTTTGCTCGCTCATGGCACGACTCGGGTCAGAACGACAGACTGATCAGTGCGTTGCTTTGCAAGAGTAGGAAATATCTCCTTCATTGCATGCCAGATACTGCGGTGAGGTGCGGGCAACTGATCAGCGACTGCATCATGTAATGCAGGCAGAGCGTGATATGGAACTGTCGGGAAAATGTGGTGTTCTAAGTGGTAATTCATATTTAGATAAAGAAAACGATTCACTCTGTTCATCATGACAGTGCGAGTGTTTAATCGGTGATCAAGAACATCTTCTGCGAGTCCAGCATGTTGTGTAATTCCGTAGATCACCATTAACCAGCGTCCATAGAACGTTGGGAGGCCAATAAACATCGCTGGCAATACAGATCCAATAACTGCACACCACACCGAAACACCCGCGAACAACAAAATGTAAAAACGTGACCACCAGAAACTGCCCCGCAATTCTTCGGTAGGTTGGAAATCAGCTTGTTCCGGGACTGCCCGTCCGACAGAGTTCATCAAGATTTTCTTCGTCTCAGCAATCACGGTTCGAATTGCAAAAAACTCAAGAAAGACATTCACAAGAGGTGCGCCACGTTTGAAAGCAATCTCGGGGTCGCGACCCACGATGATTGTGTCGCTGTGGTGGCGAGCGTGACTCCAACGCCAACTAATCGGCTCTCGAAAGTCCATGATTGAAGCCAAGTAATACACGGCATCATTGATGCGCCGTGATCTAAATGCTGTTCGGTGTCCACATTCGTGCCAACGCGCATCACTGGCAGATCCATACAAGATGCCGTACAAACCAAAAGACGGAATAGACCACCATGTGCCCCAGCATTGATATGCAGTGAATCCTGAGCCCACAAGCAAGACCAACCACAGAGCGGTATCGCGAGCTGCAATTCCGTTACTTCGACTCATCAACGACTTCAACGTGTTGCGGTCGATGACAGGCTTGTACCAGTCCCCTTCAACAAGATTGTTTTGAGCGGCATTTTCAGCTTCTGGGCCGCCAACGGTGTAGTTGCGCACAGACTAAAACTACTTGATTACTTGGGCCAAAGTCTGACGCAAGGCGGTTCCGTCAATATCAACACTCAGCCACAACGGTCGATCTTCATGAGCTGATTCTGTGGCGGTTGTAGCGAAAACTAGTGAGCCTGCATCTGCCACTTCATTGAGAAATTCCTGGTGCAGTGAGAAGCTGAACGCAACGGCGAATGTCGCCTGTACTGGACTTGTTAATTGCACCCCCACCAAGACAGTGTCATCCTGGCGAATCGCATGTGTGCTGACATCGCCGATTCCCTCTATCGCATGCACTCGGGCAAGATCTGCAACTTCTGGAGATTGCGACACATCGATGGTGACTGTGGGTATCCAAACGTCCTCTTCAAGAAGAGTATGGCCAACTTCTTGGGCTATGAAAAACGGAACACTCACAAGATCTCCTCTTGATCCTCACCAATTGTAAGCAATTGCAAAACATTGTTACCCTCTACATCGTCATGATTTTTCAATTTTGGGGTGCAACATCCGAAGAAATTCAATGTTCTGTTGTCGGCGATGACTTGTGCAAAGACGCAACCCTCGTTGGAACACGATCCATAACTATCAGTGCTCCCCCACAGGATGTGTTTCCGTGGATTCGGCAAATGGGGTTTGGACGCGCCGGTTGGTACAGCTACGACTGGCTAGACAATCTTGGTCGCAAAAGTGCAACCACTATTCATGAAGAATGGCAAACAGTTGAGGCGGGAGACAAAGTTCCTTCTGGGCCGATTTCATTCACTGCCGCCATAGTTGAGGAGCCTCGACACTTTGTGCTGGAGATTAAATCTCTTGGCAAGAAATCACCCAAACTGCACTTCACTCTCGCATATGAGTTGCGTGATGACCCTCTGGGAACGCGATTGGTAACTCGCATGCGTTCTCACTGCAGCTTTCCATTTGGATCACTTTTTGAAAAGCTGATTCTTGGCCCAGGCGACGGCTTCATGCTGCGCCGTCAACTGCTTACCATCAGCAAGAACGCCTCACAGACTGCTCAATAACCGCACTGATATTCACTCGGTGTGACAATAGGGACATGGCTCGAGTTTCTGTGCCACACAAGGCGACAGATAATGTCTTAAGGAATGAAAACAGGCACTATTCGCGTCGGGCTTCTTGCTTATGGTGCAATCGGACATGAACACAACTTGGCAGTCCAGAACACTGCCGGCCTCGACCTATTGGCCGTGTGCGACACGAACCCAGAACGTGTTGAAGCAGCACTGCAGCTAGCTCCAGAGGCCACGGCATTTAGTGATGCCACCCAAATGCTTGATTCTGGTCTTCTTGATCTTGTCGTAATCTCAACGCCTCCGAATAGCCATTTCCAATGGGCGAAGGAATCACTGTCGCGCGGAATTCATGTAGTCCTTGAAAAACCGATGGCACTTACTGCAGACCAGTGCGATGAATTGATAGCGCTTGCATCTTCTAAGAACCTCATGCTGGTGGTGTACCAGAATCGCAGATTCGATGATGACTTTGTCACGATGCGCGAAATCATTCGATCAGGTGAAATTGGTGATGTGTACCACTACGACAGTTTTGTTGGCGGGTATTCACGGCCATGCGATTATTGGCACTCGAATGCCGAAGTATCTGGTGGTGCAATTTTTGACTGGGGAAGCCACTTCCTTGATCAGATTCTGAACATCATTCCGGACGACGTTGCACATGTGAGTGGACAAAACCACAAACGTGTATGGACTCACGCAACAAACGCTGACCATGCGCATGTCACAGTCACATTTACAAATGGCAAACAGGCAACGTTTGTTCATTCAGATCTTGCTGCAGCGCGTAAGCCGAAGTTCTATGTACTTGGTACAGAAGGTGCAATCATTGGAGATTGGGACCCAGCAGGTGAACCGGCCGTTGCGGACTTGCCAGCAATCTTGACCGTCCACCACATTGACGGCACTTCCCGCATTGCGCCATTGCAGCCGCTTCAGCCACATGAATTTCACCGCTCTATTGTTGAATTCATCAACAACGGAACTGCAATGGAAGTAAACGCATTGCAATCTCGCAACGTTGTGGCAATTATGCAAGCCGCTGAACAATCAGCTGTGCAAAACGCCATGCCCGTAATACCAGTACTTCGCCTGTCGTAACACGTGACAGTGAATTGGGGTTTCCTTGGTGCTGGCTTTGTAGCTAGTCGTGGTCTCGCCCCAGCAGTGCACGCATCGCGTGGAGCAGATTTGTATGCAGTAGCCAGTCGCGATGAAAAGCGATCTGCAACGCTTGAACCGGAAAAAGTTCATGCAACGTATGATGATTTGTTGGCTGATGAACGAGTTGATGCCGTGTACATCAGTTTGTCGAACAGCCAACATCTTGAATGGGTAACGAAGTCACTTGAAGCCGGCAAGCATGTCCTGTGCGAAAAGCCACTAGGGCTTAATGCCGTTGAAACTGAAGCAATGTTTGATGTTGCTACGCGCAATGGACGACTTCTGATTGAGGCCGTGTGGGGCCGCTGGCACCCACGTTTTGCTCGCATCGTTGACCTTGTCAGTAGTGGGAAAATTGGCGAAATCGAACACATTGAGACTGCCTTCACTTTCACTTCTGAAATGACCGACAACTACCGCCTCAGCCCGTCAATGGGTGGTGGGGCGTTGCTTGATGTGGGCTGCTACCAGGCCCACGCATGGGTGGGGCTCACAAATGGCGCCGCTGAGTTTTCAATCACTGACCTTGCGCGCACAGTCGGCCCAACCGGCATTGACCTCACTACTGATGTGAACGTACGGATCAATACCAATATCACTGCACATGCCGTGAGTTCGTTTGCATTGCCAAGTAATCAACAATTCACCGTACGAGGCAGCGAGGGCCAGATCAGCACTGCTGCAGGCGAGTCATTCACAACATGGAATGAAGCTAGCTCCCTACTGGTCAATGACGCGGTCGAAGAATTCCCCGTTACAAATGCTTTTGTTGAGATGGTGGAGAACGTCAGTCGAGTAATTGACGGCAGTGAGGGCTGGACCGTTTCCAGCGCAGACTCAATTCGCGTAGCCCAAATTCTCGACACAATTGCAGCTACCACGTTGTAATTTGATGCCTCAGGAATTCCCCTGATAAATCAGACGTGGATTTCTTACGACTATGGTTAGGTACTTGATGCTTCTTCCCGTGCTTTCAATGAAACGATAAATCCAATGACAAATTCTCCTTACATTCTCTACGGAGGACCTGTTTCTCTGTACACCGGAAAAGTTCGTTCATACTTACGCAAGAACAACATCAATTTTGTCGAGGTGCACCCCAACAGTGAGCGCTACTTGAAGCACATCGTTCCTACAGT
>CALPPK020000185.1 GCA_943325435.2 Bifidobacterium breve | reverse complement strand
GCCCATGGGCATGGATCACATCTCGTTGGGTTGCTGAAGTTCAAGAACTTCGCGACTACAAAGTCTCTTGGAAGTTCATCTCTCTCAAGATTCTGAATCAAGACAAGATGGATTACGCATCGATGCCGGCTGGTTATAAAGAAGTGCATGCTGCCGGAACCTCTGGTTTACGCGTTGCCGCAAAGGCTCGTTCTGCTGCTGGAAACGATGCTGTCGCAAAGGTATACACCGCACTTGGCACAAGCTTGCACAACAGGCAAGAACGTGAGCTGTTTGTTGCTGACATTGAAGGCCACATCGCAAAACTGCTCTCTGAAGCTGGACTTCCAGTCGAGTGGGCAGCGGCAGTGCACGATGAAACCTTTGACCGTCTTATCGCAGATGAAACCGCACTTGCTCTTGAGCGTGCTGGCAAAGATGTGGGTACACCCATCATCACTTTCAACCCTGGTGGTCTGAAAGAAGCGTCGTTCTTTGGTCCAGTCATTTCCACCATTCCTCGCGGCGAAGAAGCCACGAAGTTGTGGGATGCCATCGAAACCATTGCAACTGCCTCAGGCATGGCAGAACTCAAGCGCTCGCTTCGTGCGCGTCCAAGTTTCGACTAACAGTCTTCTAGTGTTGTCGGCATGAAAGTCGTTTACACCCCAGCGCACCTCTTGCATGATCCGCACACGGAGATTGAAAAGGGAACCGTTCATTCTCCGTTCGAACACATTGGTCGCGGTGAGATCATTCGTGAAGTGTTGTCAGCCGATTCTCGTTTTGATTTCCAATTGCCAACTCAATGGGGGGTCGACCCCATTAACGCTGTTCACGATTCAGGGCTTGAACGCTTTCTCACAACTGCATGGCAGGAATACCAAGACGCCATTGGTCCATGTCGCGAAGTAACTCCGGAAGTGTTTTATAGCCAAGCATTACGTAACAAGATGTCGCTCGGAACGGAACCTGCTTCCATAA
Source organism: Bifidobacterium breve (assembly GCA_943325435.2). The sequence goes on along the minus strand of CALPPK020000185.1, from coordinate 3,445 downwards.
GCGGCCGCCTTGGTTGGTGGTGTTTTGAGACCACGACACCGTTGACAGAAGGTACATATGAAGCTGCTCGTGGAGCAGTGGATACAGCAATGACTGCAATGCAGTTAGTTCTTGATGGTGAGAAGTCTGCATACGGTCTCTGTCGTCCACCAGGTCACCATGCCACGACATCTTTGTATGGCGGATACTGCTTCTTCAATAATGCGGCCATTGTTGCCCACCATGTTGCAAGCACGCGCGGAGTCAAAGTGGTTGTGCTCGATGTTGACTACCACCATGGCAACGGCACGCAGGAGATTTTCTATGATCGCGATGACGTCATGTACGTATCGCTTCACGGAGACCCAGCACGTGCATACCCGTACACCATTGGTTATGCAGATGAAGTTGGTGCTGGCAAGGGTAGGGGTAGCAATATCAACATTCCGTTTGCTGCTCGTACCGGTGACGACGTGTATGTCAATGCCCTCGCTGATGTTCTGAACAAGATTCATGCATTCGGTGCAGAGATGATTGTTGTGTCTTTAGGTCTAGACACGTTTATCACTGATCCGATTTGCGACATGTCAGTTACAACAGACGGCTTTCGTCGGTGTGGCGAATTAGTGAAGCAACTGGGGCTTCCTGCAGTAGTGCTGCAAGAAGGCGGCTATGACGTAGACAAACTCGGCATCAATGTGCAGAGTTGGCTTGTTGGTTTGGGGGCTTAAGCCTTCTTCAGTGCATCAATAACTGGCAGCCAACGTGTTGGGTCTGCCTTGTAGGGCGCATAGAAACTGAGACGGTCAATAACGTCTCCGTACCGAGAAATGAGTTCTGGTGCCACGTGCTCTGGTTCAGCAACAACGGCGAAGGTATTCAGAATCTCATCGGTGATGAGGTTGCCCATATCCACCCATTTGCCCTGCTTTGATAAGCCATTCAGTTCGTCCTGAAGGCCGTCCCATCCGTGTAGTTCCAAAACGCCCTTGTAAGCAGGTGTAGAGCCGTAGAACGCAATCTGTTGGCGTGTACCAGCAGCGGCTGCAGCCATTTCTTTTTCGTTGGTTCCAGTAACAACAAAGCTTGGCCCGACAATTTCGAACCCTTCCATTGTCTTTCCGGCTTTGGCACGACCACGCGCAAGCGCAGGAATGGTGACTTCGCGCAAGTAACGCTCGGTAGTGAAACCGTGGCATAAAAATCCGTCGCATACTTCGCCAGCAACTTCGGTCATTAATTCACCAACACCAGCGAGGAAAATCTTTGGTGGTCCGTACGGTGCCATCTCTGATGCGTCAGGAGTGAAGAATGGTGTCATCAACGTGTGGGTGTAGAAGTCGCCGCGGAAATCAAGTTTTGTTCCGTTGAGCCATGTATCCCAGATAGCACGCATGGCCAAAATCATTTCGCGCATACGAGCAGCGGGGTGGCTCCATTCCATCGAGAAACGCTTTTCAATGTGTGGCTTAATCTGGCTTCCAAGACCAAGCATGAAGCGACCCTTTGAGTAGCTCTGAAGATCCCAACCGATGTTTGCAAGGTTCATGGGGTTACGCGCAAACGCAACAGCAATCGATGTTCCGATTTCCAGTGTTGTTGTGTGCTCGGCAGCTAGGAGCAATGGGAAGAATGGGTCGTGCGATGTTTCAGCAGTCCATGCACCCGAGTATCCGGCTGCTTCTACTTCTTTGGCGCTCTGTGGCACCTGTGAAAGATTTGATCCGATTCCGCCGTCAACCTTCATGGTCAACCTCCTGTTTGTTGGTCTCGCAAGAACTGCTCGACTTCCGCTGCTATTTCATCAACTGTAGGGATTGCGGCGTCATCAGGCTTCATTGCGCCGAATGAACCGTGTTCCGCATCGTATGCGGCCTCTAGTTTGCTCAGCATCTCTGCATGTTCAGGGTTGCCTGAAACCAATTGGTCAAGGCGTTCGCGCTGAACACCAGATTCTTTACGCAATGCCGATGTGTCAATGGTGAGACCTGCCTCAAGACACGCTGCCTCTACTAGGGCCGCGCTGGCTGCGGGGTACGCCATCGTTGACACGTAATGCGGGATTTGTGCCCACAAGCCGATTGCGGTGATGCCTGCGTCGCTCAACGAGTGCTCAAGGATTGCTTCCACTCCGGCAGGCACATCAACAGTGCTGCGAGTAAGTGATAGTCGTTCAGCAATTGCGGCATCTGGCGACGTGGCAGACAAACCGACAGGTCGTGTATGCGGAGCACCGAATGGGTACGCGCCCATTCCGATAGCGGTTTTTACACCCATTTGGGTAGCAAGAGTGGCGACCGTGTTTGCGAAATGGCGCCAGGCCATGTCGGGCTCTGGGCCGGTGAGCAACAACACATCACGTCCGTCGTCATCTGTACCAACACGCATCTCGGGAACAGACCACACAATGCGAGTGTTAACGCCTTCACGCAATTCCATTAATGGTCGACGTGCGCGATAGTCAACAAACGTGTCACCATCGAAATGAATCATGTCGCGTGAAGCGGTGGCGTTGATGAGATGTTGCATTGCTCCTGAAGCAGCACCGCTTGCATCGATCCATCCGGTCATCATGATGATGAGAGTTGGGGAGTCAAGAATCGGTAGTTCACCTTGCACTGTGTATGGCAAAGCGCCAGATGAGGTCATTTCATTCTCTCGAGCATCTGCACGGCCTTTTGAGTAGCGCCCTCAACTTGAACTTTGAAAGGTTCAAGCTCGGCAGGGTCACGATCACCAAGTGCACCACCGAGATACCGGGCATAGACGCCTTCGATAATGCAAGCGAGTTTCCAATAGGCAAATGCAACGTAGTAATCAAGTTGAGAAATATCACGGCCTGAAGTTTCGGCATAACGGCGAGCAAGGTCGGCGCGATCTAAGAAACCTTTGGCGGTGCAAACAGAATTCGACCAGGCGCTCGCATCGTCGTTTGGCCCAGTCCAATAAACCATGAGAAGTCCGAGGTCTGCCATTGGGTCACCCAATGTGCAAATCTCCCAGTCGAGAACAGCAATCACATTGCCTTGTGCATCAACCATGCAATTATCAAGGCGGTAGTCGCCGTGAACAATGGTGGTGGAGACCTGCTCGGGGATGCGCGACATCAGTTCTTCGAACACGCTGTCGACAAGTGGTAATTCGCGTGTGCGTTGTTCCACGATGTTGCCGTGCCAGCGCTTCAGTTGGCGTGAAATGTAGCCATCGTGGCGACCAAGGTCATCAAGTCCGACTGATTTCAGATCAACTGCGTGAATTGCAGCCATGGTGTCAACGATTGATTCGCTTGCGCGCCTGCAACCATCGGGTCCAAGAATTGTTTCGGCCGTCGCCGTGTCACGAACAACATGTCCGTCAACGAAATCCATCACGTAAAACGGCAGTTCGTTGATCGCTTCGTCTGTGCATAAACCACGAGCGGTTGCTACGGGCACATTGCTATTTGCAAGTCCGGCAATGATGCGAT
>CALPPK020000184.1 GCA_943325435.2 Bifidobacterium breve | reverse complement strand
GGCATTTGCAGTTTGCGCTGCATACGGAGAAGATGCGGCTTGCGACGCAGTGATAGTGGCAGACCCGGCTCCAGTAATTGTCACTGCACCCGTTGAAGAGTTGATGGTTGCGACAGCAATATTGGAACTGCTGAAAGTGAATGCACCACTACTTGGTGATGAAGGTGCCGAGATAGTGAATGTTGCGTCGCCAAAGGTCTTGGCAGGTGCAGTAAACGAACCGAAAGTGGGGGCCGCTGCTTGAATAACAAATGTTGTGCGAATGCTTGACGCAGTGTGCGTAAGTGTCTGTGCTTGAGTAGCAGCTATTTCTGTGGAACCAGGTGCAACAACTGTTACAAGCCCAGTGGTGCTGTTCACTGTTGCCACTGATGTATTTGAACTAGTGAAAGTGAACGCTCCGCTACTTGTTGTGGTGGGGAGAGTGAGCAGGAATGCTGCAGCACCATAGGTTTTGTTGGCGACGACAAAATCCCCGTATGCCGGAGTGCCGCGACCGACTGTAAGAACTGCAACAGTGGTGGCGGCTGTGTGGTTTGTTCCTTTGGCTTGCGACATGGTGAGAGTTGCAACTCCCGTGCTCACGATTGTTACTCGCCCAGTTGTTGCGTCGATGGTTGCGACGCTTGGGCTACTGCTTGTGTACGAGATTGCGCCATCGCTAGGCGAGGTGCCCCAGTTGAAAAGGAACGTTGCATCACCGAATTCTTTTTCAATCGGATCAAGGCGCTGGAATGCGGGCGTAGCAAGACCAACTTGAACAGTGACCGATGATGACGCAGCTTCGTAATTCGTAGTTGAGGCTTGTTTTACGGTGATGGTTGCTGTGCCGGCACCGACAATGCGCACAAGGCCTGTCTTTTCACTGATGGTAAGCACGCGTGTGTTGTTGCTAGAGAAAGTGAACGCACCGGAAGATGTGGACCGGGGATCCATGGTGGTATCAGCATCACCGAAAACCAGGCCGGTGAGTGAAACATTCGATAGCTCTGGAGTGCCCTTTGCGATTGTGACTTCTGCTGTTACTGAATTAGCGGCGTAGTTGCCAGCGGCTGCCTGAGTGGCTGTGATTGTGGTTTTCCCGGCGCCTTCAACAGTTGCTTTTCCTGCTTCACTGATTTTTATAACTTTGCTGTCGCTACTTGTAAATGTGAATGTTCCGGTAGATGGTGACGTTGGCTTTTCGATGGAGAACTCGGCGTCACCAAACTTCTTTGACTCAGTAGTCAGTTTGCCCAAGGATGGAACTGCCTGCTTCACAGTGAATGTCAGTGTTTGAGTGGCGCTCACATAATCATCAGTTGCGGCCTGAGTGATGGTAATGGTGCTGGTGCCGGCACCGACAACAGTTACTTGACCTGTAGTCGCATTGACAGTGGCAACTGCAGCGTTGCTGGATGCGAAGGAAATTGCACCTCGAGATTCTGAAGTTGGTTTGGCAATGGTTGGGCCGTTTTCTCCAAAAGTGCTGGAAAGATCAGCTGTCGCAGTCAGTACTGGAATGCCTTTTCGCACAGTCAGGACAAAGTTCTTTGACGATGCAAGAAAGTCATCATTGGCAGGCTGAGAAGCAGTAATTGTGGTTTTGCCTGCACCCACTATTGAGAGTCTTCCGTTTACTTTTGAGAACTTCGCAACTGACTCGTCACTTGATTCCAATTTGAATACTGCAGTACTTGTAGAGGTTGGGCTTGCCAATGTGAATGCTTCTTCACCTACCGTACGACTCGTTGTGGTGAATGCTCCGAGTACCGGCGTCGCTCGCGCGATTATCAATTCTGCGGTGACAGAAATTGACTCAAAGTCTTTTGTTGATGCTTGTGTGGCAGTGATTGTGGTCGCACCTGCGCCTGAAACTGTGACGCGTCCAGTGGTTGGATTGATCTGAGCAAAGTCTGGTTTACTTGAAGCGAACTTCCATTCGCCTTTGCTGTTCGATGTGGGTGGTTGCACTGTGAATGGCACATCACCGAACTCGACGGAAGGCAGAACCAATTTCCCAACAGTGGGTGCTTGTGGTGCGGCGTTTTTTGTTACACCTCCAGCACCTTCTTTGGGAACAGTTGTTGTGGGCGCTGTGTATACAGGGTCAACTTTGTAGTTCGGGTTTGCCATGTTGCGAGTCGCAAGCGAAGGAAGCGCTGCAATCTCTTTCGACGCAAGTTCTGGCGGCAATTCAGCTTTTACTGAACTGAGGTTCAGAACCTCTTTAACAATGGTCTTTGTCTCAACACCAGTTGAAGAGACCTCTGTCTTTTCTACGACGCCGGTTGAAGTAGCTGCCAACACAGTGATTCCGCCACCGGTTGGGTCTGCCTTCATCTGCAAAGTTGGCTTATCTTCGGAAACCTGCTGTTGAACAACTTGACCGCTAGCTGTGGTGACGGCAACTTCCATGGTGCCGCCCGAGACTGATAAGGAAACGGCAGCACCCGATGCGTTTGCAACCAAGTTGCCAGATGCCAAGGTGAGGTCAACACCTGGGTCTTTAGTGGAGATAGAACTTCCTTCAATTTCAACAGGGTTATTGGAAGTACCAGGTGTTGTGAACTGTGCAATGCCGTCTGGCATTATCGCGTACACACTTGTTGAGCCGGAGAATTTCAGTTTGCTACGAACTTTCTTCCCATTCTTTTTCGCAACCGTTGTAGCGGATTTCCCATCGCTGGAAGTTGGAACGCTAACTAGGTAGTCGTATGAATCGCGCTTCACTGCACCTTTAACGGGCATTACAGAAGTTCCATCTGTGCCAACAGGATTTTCGGGCGAAACAACTCCACTGTCTGTTTCTACTGACCAGTCAAGATTGTTCGAGCGAATAAGCATTGTGGTTTTCGAAGCTTTGGTTCCGTCGCCACAGAACGGACACGTTCCTTCACGTGCAGATAATGGTGTGAGGTCCATGTCTTGTGGGCCACCTGTCCACGCTGCTGTGTCGGTTTCGGGATCTTCGCTTGAAAATGAGAATCGCCATGTTTTGGCTGTCAAGTCAACATCGACGTAGCGGTTCTTGCCTGGCCAGTTTGAGTCGTACAACAGAATTCTTGGTGTCGTTGGTGTTGGGTACTCAATTGCATATGGCAACAACGCATGTCCACCGCCGTCTGTATACAAGCCAAGTGTGTAATTCAGTTTTCCCGTGGCGAAACTAGTTTTCAGTTCGTCAACTTTTTCTTCGAGAGATTTATTGAGCCACAGCGTGATTGAATCTTGCACTTCTGGTAGGAACTGTGTTGCAAAGGCGCGCATGATGGCGTGAAGGGTTTCGTCTTGAGTAGGAAGTTTCACCGTGTCCGGGGTCTCTTTGTTGTTGAAGCGAGTCGATGCAATGGCGACCAGTCCTTCGCAATGTCCAGATGCACGAGACTGGTTAACCATTCGAGCCCAAGCCGACGCTTCAGCTGTGAGCTTGCATGGTGTTGCAACGCCGCCAACACAAATTTCTTTTCCGGAACCAAACATGGAGACGAGGTCCGCTTCATTGAAATCCGTGTCGGGGAATTCTGATGAGGGGTAATTAGGAAACGACCATCCGTTAACCGTTGTTTGGAGCTCTGTGGCAACTGACGGGCTTGATGAACTTGATCCACCTGAACCGCCGCACGCAGACAGGGCAATCAGGACAAGAAAGAATTTTGCCAGATGACCAAGTCGTTGCTGCATAACCGGTGCCCTTCCTGAGTGCGTAACGTCGATTTAGCCCCAAATCGTACCAAAAGTTACCGACTGTTAGAGTCAGGAGACAGTGACTTTCGCATCTATTTCGCCGTGCTTGGGGTCTCAGAATCGGGTTACGGCATGGTGGCTAGGCCATTTTGCTGGGGGTTGCATGTCACAGGCGGCAACAGGGACGAGGGAGAGAAAAGAAGGGCAGTTCTTTGGCATCGCAGATACCGTCTGCGAGTAATGCGTAAAGCGCTTGCCCCCATTCTGATTATTGCGATACTTGGCACGCTTGGCATTTTTCAACGCGAAGTACTTGGAGATATTTGCGCGCGCCTAATTGATCTTCCACGAATCAGTCTTGTGCCATTGGCCGTTGCGGCATTTGCGATGGTGTGTGCTCGTGGGTTTTTTCTGTATTCCTGTTCTCCTGGAATTTCACTGCGTCAAGCAATCATGACTGATCAAGCTGCACTTGCAGCTGGCTACGGGATTGTTCTCGGTGGTGGCGCAGTAGGAACCGGAATGCGTATCCATATGTTCACAACGTGGAAGATTCCTCATCTCACAATTGCGTCTTCGATCATTGCGACAGCGGTGGTTCCGTCTTTCACAACATGGGGTCTTCCGAGCCTGTTGTTGATTGGGCCAGTACTTGGTGGCGCGGCGGCACGAGAGCAAACATTGGCTGTTGCTGTTGGCATTCCTCTCATCGTCGTATCAATCGTATTTTGGTGGTTGGCGTTGAGGTCT
>CALPPK020000183.1 GCA_943325435.2 Bifidobacterium breve | reverse complement strand
GGTCCATGCCGAGTGATTTCAGGCCAACGTCAATAACTGCCCATGAAGCGTTTACCGAAATCACAGTGCCAAGAATCCATAGTGATTGCGAAAAGGGATGCTGCAATTCTGCGTACTGCGTATCCATCAGGGCGTAGCTGCCAGCCTGCACTTCGTTCACTTTTGTTCCGGCAAACATGTCGTACGTTCCGGTGCCGCCAGCAGACATGATGTCTCCGCCAACATCGTTGTGCGCGTGCTCTAGCAAAGTCATTGCTTCGTAAACTTTGTCCTGTTTTTTCTGGCGATCAGTCAACATCATCAGATGCCCTTCATAGCCCATTACCCCGCGAACGATGAGGCCAAGTGAACGTGCTGCGTCTGCAAGTGAACCCGCTTGTTCGGGGCTGCAGCCACAACGAGGTAAGCCCACGTTTACATCAATAAGCACATTGCGTATTCCCGCAGATGACGCCGCTTGAATTGTCTCGAGCGAATCAACTGCAACAGTGATCAGTGCAGATGATTGCGCATCGGCAAGAGCAGCGAGTCGGGCAGGGTCAACAGTTTCGTTGGCAAGCAGAATGTCTTCACCAACACCTGCGGCTACGAGGCCAAGAATTTCTCGAGGAGTTGCACACGTAAAAGTGGTGTGACCGGCGGCAACTTGTTCAGCTGCAATGGCCGAACACTTGTGTGCTTTGACATGTGGACGCAACGCTCGTCCCGGGTGAATAGCTGCCATGACCGCAATGTTTGACCGCATCACAGACAGGTCAATTACGGGGCAGGGCGTCGGAAGACGAGAAATATCCATAGTGCCGACGGAGGGACTCGAACCCTCAACATCCAGGACCTAAACCTGGCGCCTCTGCCAATTGGGCCACGTCGGCGACATGAGAAGGGTACCGCTATGTAAGAGAGGACGGCGGGCTCAGAGGTGGCAAACTGTCTAGGTGACCGTAATTAACAGCCCCTCTCTTGATTCAACCCTGGACGCTTCTGTTCTTGAGGAGCAGTTAGGACTCGCTGGCCATGTCCTAGACGAAGGCTCGCTGAAGAACAGTGTGCAGCGCTTTGCGGAGCAGAAGATTGTTCTGCCGACATTCGGAGAACTGGCTGAACCAAGCCGTATCGCGAATGACATCACAAAAGGTGTTGACAAAAATGCTGCTGATCCGCGCAACTTGTTTCGCGTGCATTGGTACAACAACATGGCAGGCGACAAAGTTGCCGTTCCAGAACATGTGGTGTTGCCTCCGTCAATCACTGGCGTCGAGTCACCAATCATCGTTGTCTTCGGAGACAGGTTTCCAATGATCACAGCGCACAAAGTGTTGGCCGCATATTCATGCTTCGTGCCACGCGTCATCACTGGCCAATTCGATCCAACGCGTCATCGCGCCGTGTGGCCGTCGACTGGCAACTACGCACGTGGCGGAATTGCCATTAGTCGTCTCATGGGTTCACGCGGTGTTGCGGTTCTTCCTGCAGGTATGTCTCAAGAGCGGTTCGACTGGCTTGATAAATGGGTTGTTGACAAGGAAGACGTTGTGCGTACTCCTGGTACTGAGAGCAACGTCAAAGAGATCTACGACGCCTGCAACGAAATGGCTAAAGACCCAGGCAACTTCATTTTGAATCAGTTCTGTGAATTCGGAAACCATGTCGGACACTACGAAGTCACAGGTCGTGCTCTCGCGCACGCTTTCGAGCACGTGAAGGCAAACGGTCACTCAGGTATTCGTCTTGCTGCGTTTACGTCTGCCACGGGCTCTGGTGGCACCATTGCAGCAGGTGACCGATTGAAAGACATTTATGGCACACGCATTGTTGCTGTTGAAGCACTTGAGTGCCCAACAATGTTGGAAAACGGTTTTGGTGAACACAACATTCAGGGCATTGGCGACAAGCACATCCCGCTGATTCAGAACATTATGAATACTGATGTTGTGGTCGCAGTCACCGACAAAGCGACTGACGAACTCGACGTGTTGTTCAACACGCCTGCTGGCCAGAAGTATTTGGCAGAGCGTCACAATGCAAGCCCTGAACTTATTGATGCACTCACGCACTTTGGTTTTTCGGCAATTTGCAATGTCCTTGCTGCAATTAAGACAGCAAAGTTGCTGGGCTACGGCGCTAACGATGCAATTGTCACTATTGCCACTGATGGCAGCGACTTGTACCCGAGCGAGCGCAAAAAGACAATCGCTACCCGTTTCCCTAAAGGCTTTACTGAGTTAGATGCGGCAGAAGTCTTCAGCGAGCATCTTGGTTCTGTCAGCACTGACAACATGATTGATTGCACCGAACGTGAACGCAACCGTATTTTCAACCTCGGCTATTACACCTGGGTTGAACAACAAGGCACACCGCTCGACGTATTTGAAGCACGTCGGTCACAATCGTTCTGGCGCACAGTGCGCGGGTTTGCTCCGGTCTGGGACAATCTCATTAATGAGTTCAACCAACGCGTTGCTCGTTTCACTAAGTAGTCACTCATGACAGGCGTGGTCACTGGCCTCGTATGTGCAGTGTGTGGTGCTCGTGAATCAATTGCGACTCCGTTGTCGTGGCTGTGTCCGAACGCCACGTTGTCCGACCGACATCATGTTCTTCATTTTGAATCTTCGGTAGAACCATTTCGGCCTACTGATGAAACCAACCCGTACCTGGCGTTTCGTCGTTACTTGGCTGTCGACTCATTAGGAGAATCTCTTGGTCTGAGCGACGATCAGCGCGTCGCAATCATTACGTCAGCTGATGAAGCCGTTTCCCGAGTAGCTGGCACCGGTTTCTTGCGCACTCCATTGACTCGCAGTGATGAATTGTCTGAAGCTCTGGGGTTTTCTGCCACTGGTGGCATCTGGGTGAAAGATGAAACCGCCAACGTAGGCGGTTCACATAAAGCCCGACACATTTTCACAGAACTTCTGCACTTATTGATGGTGGAGGCAGCTGGTCAGGCCCCGTGGACACCTACGACTCGTCCGTCGCTTGCGATTGCATCGTGCGGAAACGCTGCGATTGCAGCGAGCACATTGGCAGCTGCAATGTCGTGGCCAATTGCTGTTCATGTTCCGCCAACAGCTTCGACTGCAGTTCTTGAAACTCTCAAGACGCTTGGTGCGACAATCGTTGTGTGTCCTCGACGTGACACGGACCCACCAGGTGACCCATGCGTGTTGCGTTTCCGAGAAGCTGTTGCCGCTGGTGCGATTCCATTCGGTGTGCAAGGCACAGAAAATGCATGGTGTCTTGACGGTGGTCGCACAATTGGGTGGGAGATCACTGAAGAGTTGGGTCATTTTGCAGACCGCATCTTTGTTCAAGTAGGCGGTGGCGCATTGGCTGCATGTGTCGGTTCGTCAATGCGTATTGCTGGCATACATCCGAGATTGCATGCGGTGCAAACTCAAGGGTGCGCACCGTTAGAACGTGCATGGAAGAACGCAATTACAACTGGTGGTGCACGTAATGCCGGCCCACGCTGGAGCGAATGCATGTGGCCGTGGGAAGAGACTCCGTTCTCGTTTGCAGATGGAATCTTGGATGATGAGACCTACGACTGGATCAGTGTGCTCGATGCAATGGCAGACACGGGCGGTTCGCCTGTGGTCGTATCAGAAGATCATCTGCATCGCGCGTATGACTTAGTTCGCAACGTTGGTGGTTTCAATTCGTGCGCAACTGGCATATCCGGATTTGCTGGTGTTCTTGCAATGCGTGAAGAAATTTCTGACGACGAACGAATTGTTGTCATTGTGAGCGGAGTATCACGCCTTTAGGGAACGTGACGGGGGTCTGAGTCAACTTCATGGAGTTGGCCAGATTCAACGTCGTAGACGAAACCACGAATGTTGTCTTTATAGATGACGAATGGGCTATGGCCGAGTCGATTCATTGATTGACGTACTGAGTCATACGGGTCCATAAACGCTTCGATAGCCCAGCTAGGTCGAATGCCGCAGTCATCTTCAATTTCTTTTTTAAATCCATCGTCGGAAATCTTTTGTAGTCCGCAGTTCGTGTGGTGGATCAGAACGATCTCTTGCGTCTTCATCAGACGCTGGGACACTACAAGTGAACGGATGACATCATCAGTCACAACCCCACCCGCATTGCGAATGATGTGGGCATCGCCATGGGCAAGGCCGAGCATCTGGAAGATATCCATACGGCTGTCCATGCAGGCAACAATTGCGAGATGTCGCCGCGGCGCAAGGGCAAGTCCTGCATCACGAAAGTCGGTCACAAATTGGGAGTTGTTGGCCACCAGTTCGTCGGTGTTGGGGGAGAAGTCGGGGGCTGATGGCACGGCTCTATTCTTGCCGAGCAGGTAGCCTTTATCCACTATGAGTACTTCTGGACTTCCTGTCAGCCCAATGGCCATCGATGCTGGCGGCGATCCTCGCTCCGACATTTTCACACGATTGCTGAAAAACCGTGTCGTCATGCTTGGTACCGACGTCAACGACGAGATTGC
>CALPPK020000182.1 GCA_943325435.2 Bifidobacterium breve | reverse complement strand
GTTTCCACTCTGACTTGCAACAGCAATCGCTCCTGCTGGTGGGTACGGAGCAACAATTTGAGCGCACAATTGCGCTGGCGTTGACACAACGCCTTGTCCATTTGGACCAGCCAAAAGTATTCCCAACTCATCTGCCAGAGCTACTAATTCGGCTTCTAACTGGCGACCTTCATCTCCGGCCTCGCCGTATCCGGCTGAAGTCAGGAATGCAGCACCAATTCCTTTTCGTGCGCATGCTCGAAGTAACTCAGGGTTGGCGGAAGCAGGTGTACACACGAATACCAAATCGATTGCATTGTCTGGCAGAGAATCAATATCAGCAACTGTCTTGATGCCAAGAACCTCTTCACCTTGCAAGTTGGTGCCATAGACACCGCCTGCATATCCACTCGCCAAAATATTGTGCAAAGAGACGAATCCGAACTTTCCGGGATGAGTTGAAGCTCCCGCAACCAAAACTCCTCTGGGTTCAAAAAGTGCTCGAAATTGCGCGTCCGTGTACGGAACACGTTTTGAAACCATTGAGATGTTTCTCGCCCCCATCTCTACCAATGCATCAACCGCTACGACGTCTCCGTTTTCGCGAACGATGAGAGGATTGACATCGACTGAAACAATGTCGTTGCGTTCCATTGCAACTTTTGAAAGTCCAACAATTACAGAAATCAATTGGCTCCTGTTGACTGCGGGCTCCCCACGAAATGCTTCCAAGAGGCCTTGCATACGAAGCGAATCAATCATGGCTGCTGCGCCTGCTTCGTCAACTGGTGCTGGTCGAAAGGCAACATCTGCAATTACTTCGGCCATCACGCCGCCGATTCCGAGCATCACTGTTGGCCCGAACTGAGGATCAACGAGCATTCCGGCAATCAACTCTCTTGTGCCGCTAATCATCGGAGCTACTAATAGATGTACATCTCCATCAGCCGCAGTAGCTGCAGCAAGCAGACTTGTCGCTGCTTCTGAGACAGCATCAGAATTATTCAAACGCAGACGAACTAGACCACGCTCTGTCTTGTGAGCGATGTTGTCGCCTCCGAGCTTTACAACGACTGGGTAGCCAAGTTGTTCAGAAGCCGCAATTGCGTCTGCAGCCGTGCTCGTCTTTTTCTCAGGAGCAAAGGGAATGCTGTACGACGACAGCAGCGCCTTTGAATCAGATTCAGACAGGGTGGAAGTTTGATCAGATGACACGACTACATACGGTAGTCAGTAGCGGTGCTAAAAGACGGGTGCTTGGGCCTGTCTGAGGCTTTATGCCACGTGGGCGATTAATGCCGAAGCAATTTCCGCCGGCAATTCGCCGATTACGAGGTGTCCTGCTGGTAATTCAACAAGAGTGGCCCCTGGCACAGTTGCCGCGATATGGCGAGACTTCGAGATATCCACCCAACGGTCTTCTATGCCTCCAATTACTAAACATGGTGCCGTGATTTGACCCAAACTTTGCTCAATATCAATTCGAATATCGAGTTCAAGTTGTGCGTCAGATCCTGGTTGTACAGCTGCCGCTGCCATCCCGACGACTATGTCAATCATTGGTTCAATTGCTTCCAGACCAGCGGCTGTGTAGCCATCCGCAAGGGCGTAACGCATGAACAACTCGTTATCAATTGCAATCAGACGACGCCACAAATCAAAAGTCACTTTCATTCGCGCATCTGTTTGCGACCATCCACACAATGAAGTAACAGTGATAACGGAATCTGAAAAGCGTGCAGCACAATGCAAGGCAGCTACTGCACCGAGCGAGTATCCGATGACATGAAACCGTTCATGACCGAGATGGTTCATTAACGCCACGGCATCAGCCACCACAACATCAAGATCAATCGGCCCATTGGGCATATCAGATTCACCAGATCCTGGGAATTCAAATGTCACCCACTGAAGGCTTGTTGTGCATGCCTGTTGTACTTGCGTCCACGCATTGGCAGATTGTGTTGTGCCGTGAAAAGCAAGGATTGGGACTCCTGAGCCTTCAGACGAAAAACCGATAGTACGACCGTTATTAATCCATGTAGACATGGCGCAACCGTATCGGGTTTGGAAGCACCGGTCTACGCGACAAGTGCTGCCCGAAAGAACGCAACAACATGGTCACAGTGGTCACGCACGTTCTTCGGGGTCAGGGCTTCATCGTTGAGAAGTTCATCGATAAAGGGAGCGTCAGAGAAGTAGGTCAAAATTGCCCCGTAGCCCGTGATGATGAGGTGTTGGGCGTTATGTCGACGAAAGTGGCCGGCATCCATTTCTGCAGTGAAATATGCACACGCGTTATCAAAGAGCGGACGCAAGAAACCCGAAAGATCGACCCCAACATGTACGCCACTGTCAAGAGCCTCCCGACGCATGATTCGCACGTAGTCAGGGGTGCGCGCAAATAGATCGAATCCGGCACGAATGACTAGTTCAGCTTTATCCCACCCAGATACAGGTGATGACATTGCAGCCTCAAGCCCCTCTAGCCATTCCGATAACAGCATCTCGAAGACATCGGTATACAGGGCCTCTTTACTTGGAAAGTGATGAAGCAAACTTGGCCGACGAATTCCGACACCAGCCGCTATGTCATTCAAAGATGTGCCCTCGTATCCACGGTCAGCAAAGCAGTGCAAGGCCTCATCAAGGATGAGTTCTCGTGTGGTCTTGGAACTGCTTTCTTCTGTTACCTCTGACATGTTTTCATTTTATCGCCACATCTGCCCTACCTACCAGTAGGTAGCCAGTTAGTGTGTCGATATGAGCTCATTTCTTTCCAGTGTCCTAACAGCGTTCTTGGTTGCAGCTGTCGTTTGCACAGCAGCCAACACATGCACGACTGTCTACCTGCACAGGGCTCTCAGCCATCGTGCCCTGACCATCAGACCGTCTGTTGCGGTCCTCTTTCGTGCTGTGTTGTGGCTCTCCACGGGCATTAAGCCCAAAGAATGGGTTGCAGTGCACAGAAAACACCACGCGTTTACCGACGTTGATGGTGACCCGCATTCCCCTGTGCTGCTCGGATGGAAAAAAGTGCAAGCCAAAAATGTGGCTTTGTATCGCGCAACAGTTCTCGACCCAACAACTATTGATCGCTACGCCAAAGACCTACCAGATGATCGTTGGGACAAGATCTTCTTTGGTCATAACAAGACTGGTCTGCTGACGGGCATTGCAATTCTGATGATTGTCTTCGGCCCATGGACAGGACTACTCGCTGCATTTATTCATGCCAACGTCTATTTGGCCAGTAACGCAGCTGTCAATGCTCTGGGTCATCATTTTGGGCGCCGCCCGTATGACAACCGAGCAACAAATCTTCAATGGTTGGCTTTCTTCACAATGGGCGAAGGGCTTCACAACAATCATCACGCTGCTCCTTCGTCGCCTCGTTTGTCTCACAGATGGTTTCAGATTGATCCAGGTTGGTGGGTAATCAAAACACTCACTGCTCTGCGTCTAGCGACGGTCCGTTTTTCTGACATCCGACTGACCGCGACCGCCAAGGCATCCTTTAACTAAATTCCCAACTACATTTTGAACGTGTCACGCGAGATCACCTGCAAGCAGTTTTTTGACGGAACAAACCTGCATGGTGCCAGTCGCATTGTTTTGGCAGATGATGGTCTTGTTGAATCTTTCAGCACACATGATGGCGACTGTGAATTCCCTGTAGTTAGCCCGGGGTATGTCGACGTTCAGATGAACGGTTTTGATGATGTGTATGTGGCGAGCGCTTCTACTGACGATCTATTACGGATTGATGAAGCGCTACTGGCTCGTGGCACCACTAGTTGGTTAGGAACCATTGTCACGGCTCCGCTTGAGAAGATGTCTCTGTCGTTGGCTTCCCTTCATCAATCCTTTCTCTTCGGACATATTCAGGGTTTTGCTGGAATTCACATCGAAGGTCCATTTCTTGGGGCTGCCCCTGGGGCTCACCCTGTACAGCACATCATTGCTTGTGATGTGGACTGGATATCTCAACTAGTGCCCTCTGTTCGACTTGTGACTGTTGCTCCAGAGCAAAGGGATGTGATTCCAGCAATTCACGAACTGCGCGCGCGCAACATAACTGTGTCGCTCGGACACTCACGCCCAACAAAGACTCAGTTTGAAGATGCTGTTGCAGCTGGAGCAAGCATGGTGACTCATTTGTTTAACGGAATGAGTGGACTCCACCACCGAGACCCCGGTCTAGCAATGTGGGCCTTAACTGATGATCGAATATCTTGCGGATTAATAGCCGATGGTGTTCATGTCCAACCTGATGCCCTTGCACTTGCCTTCCGAGCTGCACGGTCTCGAATCTGTTTGGTATCAGATTCAGTTTCTTGGCGCACTCCGACCGGTCCACGACCCGGAGTAGAAATACGTGACGGAGCGCCACGGCTGTCAGACAACACTCTTGCAGGTTCGTGTACACCGCTCTCAGAATGTGTGAAGCGCGTGGTTCAAGAATGTGGCGTGCCACTTGAGTCGGCTCT
>CALPPK020000181.1 GCA_943325435.2 Bifidobacterium breve | reverse complement strand
GATGGAGTGAAAGTCAAATTTTCCAAGATTTCGTTCTCGGCCCCAGTCATCGCCGTAAAGAATAAACCGCCTACAGCTGTGGTGCCGAAAACAACGGTAACAACTCCTGCGGTAACAACTCCTGCGGTTGTGAGCACAAAGTCGCTTAAGCGTGGAAAGTCAGTATCACTCACGTCACTGTTGAAACCGATTGGCAAGGGAAAACAAACCTGGAGCTCGTCTGGCGGTTGCACTATCAAGGGAAAAAATCTGGTGGCACCAAAGAAGGCGGCACGATGCAAGGTGACCTTGAAGCAAGCGAAATCTGGCAAAACCAAGGCCTCTTCGCGCAGCATCACTGTAAAGGTCGTCTGACTCTCTTGCCTTGAAGCCAGTCATTGGTAGAGTGAAGACTCCGGTTACGGGGCTGTAGCTCAGTTGGCAGAGCGCTTGCATGGCATGCAAGAGGTCAGGGGTTCAATTCCCCTCAGCTCCACCATTTGTCTTACATGTTTGGGTCCAAGTCGTTCACTAAATCAAGGAATGGTCCCGGATTCACCAAATGTGGATAGTGCCCAAGATTGTCCCAAACCTCCACCGTTGCGCTCGGAACAGCCTTTCGAAGCCATGAGGTGTACTCAGCGCCGGGGTCAACGCCGTGCAATGAAAAATAGGGAACGGTGATTCCCCCAACTAGTGCATCCACTTGCGCATCGAGTTCTTCTGACGTGGATTCAAACACTGTTCCCCAAATTCCAAGGACAACATTCTGCGTCGCGCGACGAAGTTTGGTAACGCGGTCAACTTCATCCGCAGGCAGTGCACCCATCATTGATTCAAACAAGAGAGAAATTGCGGTACTGAAGGACTTAGCATCACCTTTCAAGAGTGGCTCAAGTTGCGATAAGCCTTCTTTGAATGCAGACAGTCGAAGCGGCTGGTCGATATTCATAATTGCGCCGCATGGAAACATTGCGCCATAAGCGCTAACGACGACGCCACCAAGTGAATGGCCAACCATGAATGCAGAGTCAACATCAGGGCGATTCAAGGAAATGAGAGTTTCACGGACATCGGTTGCCAAGGTGATGGGATCGTATGCATCGCCCTCGGGACTTTGGCCATGACCGCGTAAGTCCACTGCGACCACGGTGAAGTTGACGTGTAACGGCGACATGAGTGGTCGCCAGGTCTCTCGTGATTCTGTGATGCCATGAACAAGGACGAGAAGAGGTCCGGTGCCGCCAATTTCATACGAGAGTTCCATGTAGACAACCTATTACATGGGTGCGAACTACGATGACGAAATGCCGTTGGTGACCATTGTGATGCGGACGTATGAACGTCCGGTACTTCTTGCGCGAGCTATTGCGAGCGTTCAGAATCAGACGTTTCGGGATTGGACCCTAATCATTGTCAACAATGGCGGTAACCCAGGGCCTGTAGACGACGTGGTGAGAGTGGCCAAGTCAGCGACTCCAAATGGTGATATTCGCGTGCTTCACCTGTCAGAGCGTGTCGGAATGGAAGAAGCCTCAAACAGGGGACTAGCTGCCACGCAATCGGAATACTTTGCAATTCACGATGATGATGATTCGTGGGCAGCGCGTTTCCTTGAGGTTGCAGTAGAAGAAATGCATGCACATCCTTCAGCCGCTGCCGTTGTGACGGGGATCAATCGCATCCATGAGTTGTATCGCGACGGGAAAGTCAGACCGATGCGAGCAGAGGACTTCTTTTTGAATGAAGAGCGTCTGACATACATGGGAATGATTGGAAACAACACGTTTCCTCCAATTGCAGCGCTTTTCCAGCGTCGACTACTGCAAGAGGTGGGAGAATTTGATAGTTCACTGCCGGTGTTGGGTGACTGGGAATTTAACTTACGTGCCGTTCTTGCTGGCGGTTTTGTTTTTGTACCAGAGCGTTTGGCGAATTATCACACTCGCACTCCTGATAGTGAAACTGCTTCAGGCAATTCAATTACCGTCGGGATAGGTCTTCATCATGAAGTACGGGGACAACTTCAAAAGCGATGGCTTAATGAGCCAAACATTGACGGAGTTAATAAAGGTGAATTATCAATTGCTTCCTATGTAGATGAGCGTCCACTGCAAAATCGGGGATTGATGTCAATGATTGCGGTTGGTATCAAAAATCCAACTCGCGCTGCCCGCGCAGTTGCCAGACGAATTCGGCGAATCATCTCGAGATGACCATGTTTGTTTCCGCCCAGCACGTTCTTGAACAGCATCCTCATGCCACAGTGCTGACAATTGATTTTTTTGACACGCTAGTTACTCGATCAGTCGCACAACCGACGCATGCATTCGCGGTGATGGAGGAAGAGTTGTGTCGACGTTTTGGTCGACGCTGGTCTGGTTTTGCAATACAACGAGTGTCAGCAGAACATGAGGCAAGAAAAAAGGCTGCGAAAACCAATAGGCATCGTGACATCAACTTTGCAGAGATCATGAATGAATTGTCGGCGACGATGAATCTCGACAGCCATGAACGTGAGATCGTGATTGAACTCGAAGCCATGACTGAAGTGTCTCTTGCCACTGTTGTTCGTTTTGGTGCTGATGTCGCAGAGTATGCGATTAACAGAGGCATGCACGTCCTCGTTGTTAGTGACAACTACATGTCGGCTCAACATATTGTCAATATGGCTCATGCT
The DNA here is from genome assembly GCA_943325435.2 of Bifidobacterium breve. The sequence goes on along the minus strand of CALPPK020000181.1, from coordinate 1,824 downwards.
GCGGGACTGGCGTGGGTACAAGAATCCAATGTCATTGTTAGTTCTGAACATGGGGCGATGAAACACAATGGAACACTGTGGGACGTAGTGCTGAATCATCTACACGTTGACCCGGCTTTTGTTTTACATGTTGGGGACGATGCAATCGCTGATGGAGAGTTTCCTGCATCTCGTGGAATTTCTACTCACATCAATAACCACATGAGAAGGTCGCATCGTCACATGATGAATACCTCGCCAGCGGTTTTGCCATTTTCACGCATGGAGACGTATGCCAGAGATGCCATGGCAGGTAAGGATTGGGATGCTGCGCAAACCCTGAGTGCACTAGTTGCGATGATTGTTGCTGCTCAAATTGTTGATGTCCGCTCAGTTCTTTCAGAGCGGGACGTTGTGGGGGTTCACTTCGTTGCACGTGATGGATTTCTTGCACATTCCGTCTGGGAAAAACTTCGCGCAACAGGTTCGAAACTGCCCGAGGCTACGTATTTCTCTTTTTCTCGATCAGTGGTGTGGCGCGCAGGAATTCAAACTGTTGATGAATCTACGATGGCTCGATTTATTGGAGATGATGAAGAACTGTCAATATCGCGATGGGAACGGCGTATTGGATGCGATCTTCATTCCACAATCGACCCGTCTTCCACTATCACTGCAGTAGTTGCTCGACAAATATTGGTGGCCAATGCGGAAAACATCCTGGCGGCTAGTGCGCAGTTGCGTGCGCGAATGCTTGGCTACCTAGAGACGCAAGGGCTGCTACAACATGGGCATCATGTCGTAGTTGATCTTGGGTGGACAGGGTCGTCGATTGCTGATCTGGCGCAGATTGTTTCTGACGCTACGAATGGTCAAGCAGTGATTGAAGGTCGTCTCACCGGTTTGTATTGGGATGCATGGTCGCAGAGGACACGAGTTGCACTTCATGGTTTTGCTATGGACGATTTCCATACAGTGGATGACAATCTTCGATTGCTCGGAATTCTGAAGTTGCTTGAAGTCGTAGTCACGGCACCACATGGTTCGGTAGTCGGATACGGAGATGCAGAGAGCGGCTATGCACCACAGTATGTAACGACTGAAGTGGAGCTAGATGCATATTCAAAAGTTGTGCGCAGAATTTCAGAACTTGCTGCTCAAGCCGCGGAGGAAATTTTGAATGGGGTACACCCATCCGGAGTGGATTCATCGGGTATTTCTGGCGCATCTCTGTGGGCAGCAATGATGCAAATTGGCCACACCCCACATGCTGAAGAAATTGCACTAGCAGCCGAGTTGCGTCACATCTCAGCAATTGATCATGAGGGCGCGGGCGCCACGTTGATTTGTGGGGCACCTCGCCGCACACGGAAATGGAACGATGACTCTGTTCGTGAATTGTTTGATGTGCTGATGCATGGTCATTGGTTGCAAGGGACATTGCGAGACTGGCGTAATGAATCAGATTCGGCAACGCTTGTTCAAGACATTGAGAGACTGTTCCCATTCACGCATCCGCAATGGGTGCATGCATGAGTCAACTAGTCGTTGACCTTCAGTTGAATCAGGGCTCTGCGCCATGGCCACTGTTGCGCGATGCTGGCGTTGCTGCTGAAGAAGCAGGTTTCAATACGTTATGGAATCTTGACCACTTCTCTGGCGCTGCATTTGGTTCTGATTCCATGATGGAATGCTTTACGAGCCTGACGGCGTGGGCCACAACTACTACAACGATTGGTCTTGGAACCTTGGTGACAAATGTGATGAACCGCGAACCTGGTTTGTTGGCAAACATCGTTTCTTCTATTCAGCAAGTTTCTAATAATCGATTGACGCTGGGTATTG
>CALPPK020000180.1 GCA_943325435.2 Bifidobacterium breve | reverse complement strand
CTCAAGCAACCCACCACGATTGCCGTCATCATCAGATTTATCGTCGTACCTCACCGCATGGCGAGTGATGGGTGCGATTTATCTTTTCGCCGGAATCGTCATGGTTGTTCTATATAAGAAACCAACAGAGCAACAAATGATTGAAGCTGGTGCAGTTCAATTCGTGGATTAAAGAATCCCGATTGAACAACTAACGCCGGTGCCACCAATACCGCAGTAACCATTCGGGTTCTTCCCGAGATACTGCTGGTGATACGGCTCTGCAAAGTAATAGTGAGTCAACGGAGCAATCTCTGTTGTGATCTCTCCGTATCCAGCAGCAGTTAGCAATTCCTGATACGCATCACGTGATTCTTCGGCCGCAATACGCTGTTCATCGTTTGCATAATAAATTGCACTGCGATATTGCGTACCCATGTCATTGCCTTGGCGCATACCTTGCGTTGGGTTGTGGTTTTCCCAGAACACACGCAACATATCCATGACCGACAAGTTCGACGAGTCATATACAGCCATCAAAACTTCGGTGTGGCCTGTAAGCCCTGAACATACTTCTTCATATGAAGGGTTCGGCGTGTAGCCACCTGCGTATCCAACACTTGTTGAATGCACGCCAGGCTGCTGCCAAAAAATACGCTCGGCTCCCCAGAAGCACCCCATACCTACAACAAGTGTCTGCATGTTCTCTGCCCACGGCCCCGTTAATGACGTGCCTTTTTCAAAGTGCGCCTCTGGCACTGGCATCGTCTGATCCGTGCGCCCTGGCAAAGCTTGTGCTGGTGTAATCATCCCTGGAGTCTTTCGTCCGAACATAATGGTCACGCTACTGAATGAAACCCTGAGTTATGACACCGCAGCTTTGCCTGTTCCTGAAGCGCAAGTAATTCCTCATGCCCAGGGAACACACGAAGCCCTCCGGTTATTGCAATTTCAAATGCAGCAGAATCCTCCACGGTTAGAGCCCAGGACGCAACCTCAATGGCGGCCGTAGTCGCCAATATCACCAAACGTGTTGTTGTGCCGTCAAGGTCTGCCCATGAATATGACGTACCAGCAAACGGCACGTCACGGACATGTGAAAGTGCTCTGACGATTTCGGAGGAGTTTTTTGAATTCTTTCTAAAGCTCTCCAAAGCATCCGTCATCAGAACATCATCAGTGATAACCCGCGGATTTAGCGGTATCTCATCGGAGTACGTTGTCGGCGCCCAGTCGGATCGCGGGGATTGTTGATCTATTTCTGCAAGACCTCTTCTCATGTCCGACACAATCGTTGAAAAGGTTGAGTCAGCAATGTCTAGATCCCACATTGCAGTACGAGCAGCCGAACGTCGTGACCGGTCTCGGTTTAGTGCGAGCCATGTCAGCAGTTCCAGCGCGCGGCGTTTACGAAACAGTGCGACGTCACCAGCTTCGTTTTCGACGATTGGGTACCCAAACAGTTTGACCACCAATACCCATTCTGTTACCTCCAAAGCATGAGTAACTTGTGCCGGCAATTCTCTGTCTACCGCTCTGAAGATCTGAACCACATCTGTATTGCTCATTAGGTCAACCGGTCCGACGCATTCGACTTTTGCATTTTGTGCGCATCGGTGAATCTGTTCCATGGTTAGAAGCTCGTCTTCAGTCAAGCGGTCTGGCGGTGTCATTTGTTGAATTTGTTCTCGGCGTCTACGTAGGACATGAGCCAGAGCTCCAGCTGCAATCGACGGCGATAGAAGCCCACTTGCTGGGACACCTTCAGATTGATGGGCCACCACTGTCGAAGAACTTTGTGTGGTCGGAGCGAACACCAACGATGCACCAATCCACGCAATGGGCTGGTGAAACAATCGTAAAAGATTTTGAAAAGTTGAGCGGGAGCGGCCACCAATTAGGTAATGGAGAATAGCTAAGGACGTTATTAGTAGAAGCACATGCAGTAGAAGAAGTAACTCAATCGAGTTGACATTCGCATCAAGTAGAACACTATTGATGTGGTCGTCAGAAACGAATAAAACTATTTGCCATAGCGACCACATTGGAATTGCTACAAGCCCACAAAAAGTTACGGCACTCTGAATGCGACTCATCAGCCATCCACCACATCAACAGTTCGATTCACCCGAATCGTGCGCTCACCGATGCCGATGATTCCAAGTATCCGCATCGGTATTTTCGTTGAAACACCGACCGTCGCCTTTGTCCCTTGAATGTCAAAATTTCCAGTTAGCCCCCGGGACCCTAAATACGCACGCATTGCTGATGTTGCTACGTCTTTGTCAATGTGAGGATGTCCATCACGAATACCAATGATTTGTTGTCCCCCTAAACGCGCAGCATTTTGGGCAGCATCCGACATTTCCATATAGGCAGACACAACGCGGCCTCCGTCGTATGCAAGTCCGGCCAGCGACATAGTCGCCATAACAAGACATACAACCATCGCCGAGAGCGACCCCCGATTCCTTTCAATCATCATCGCGCCGAGAAATAATCCACTACCTCTGTGGATGTTGCACGTACGGTTCGTTGAGGTGGCGACAAGAGCCCAAGACCAGAGAACGAAACAACACACCGGATTGAAGTTGTCACTGTTTGGATGCGTCCGATTTGTCCCCTGGTAATCGATACGTCTACCCGTTCGCATGTAGAGGTACCGCCCTCTAAGTCCTTGTGAGCAGCCGTAACTCCGTGCGAGATCATTGAATTGGCATTCGATTGCGATGCGACTCGTGCACTTACATCTGCTGCCCGATGAACACGAAAAGATGCATCGGTTAATCGACCGACGTACACGATGAGAAGAAACAACATCATCAGCACAGGAACCAGAATGACTGCTTCAACTGTTAGTGAGCCGCGCGAAGTATTTTTCTTCATCTGTCTTGCTCCGTTATGAACTGCTCACGACTTACGGTGGCCGAACGAGTTACAGATGTTGGGAGAAACGGGACTATCGACTGAGTAGCTACCTTTACCGTGACTTGTACGGACTTGCTTCCAATACTTAGCGATGGAGCGGAATACATACGAGAACCCAAATCAGAGACCACTTGTTCCATTTCATTCATTGCTCTCACAACATCATTACCTTCACTGTTCGAAAATGCTGCAATCTGTGCCCCGCGAATAGCTGCTGCATTTGCAACATGGGCCCCATGGACTAGTGCTGTTACATGAACTCCGATAAAGAAGATTCCGAGAACCACCGGGACGAGTAGCACCGCTTGGATACTTGTCTCGCCCCGGTCTTGCCTCGCCTTGGAGGGCAGCATCATCCGAGGTTCAGCGAATTTGCCTTGTCGCGCACTCGCGAGCTGATGATTCCACCAACGGTGATGGCAAGGGCAATCAGCGCAGCTGCCATGACGACAGTGGTTGCACTTACTTCTCCTCGTTCAAGGTCTCGCTCGTGGGAAGCATCGAACCGAATGCGGTAGTACTGATATAGCTGTCGTGAAATTGACATGTTTTTCTCCTTAGTTTTGAGATCTAGATAGCGCGCTACAGCGCACCCAAGGTTCCGACAAATGCCGGATAGCCGACGAGCAAAATGAAGCCGAGGAAGAGAAGCACTATTGGCAGACCCATATGTTCAGTGCGCTCTTCAGCTTCGTGTTCGATGCGTGCCAGATTTCTGCCACGTAATGCCGTGGCCTTTGCAGCTAAGGACTGGCGAATACGCGCACCATGTTCTCCAGCTAATTGCACGCTGTGAGCAACGTCCTCGAGAGATTCAACACCGGTACGTTCACCAAGTTCTCTCAGAGAGTCCCAATACGACCCGCGGGAACTCTGAGCACGTACAAGTGCGAGACGGATTTGTTCGAAACTGAATCCATCACCAGCACCTGCAGCAGCAAGCATTGCTGTTTCGACTCCCGCACCTCCGGCTAACAGAACATTTACAAGATCCAAATAAACAGCAACTGCAAGATCCATATCTGACCGTCGAAGTCGGCTCGCAGTGGCTACTCGCTTCACTGCTAAATGCCACGAGAGGAACGGAACCGCAACACATGAAAACATGACAGCTATGAATGGCGGTTTATTCCAAAGGAAGATCCACAGAATCGTTGACGATAGGCCGCACAGTGTTGCAAAGATTGTGCGTTGGATCAAGCGACGAATGAAATCAACCTCAGTGATTTCCAACAACTCCAAATCAGACACGTCCGGTAATAGACCCTTCATGATGTAACCACTGCATTACGGCCTGACAAGAACCTCGCTGGCGTTCGAATTTGGGCAATTCGTTGCAACCACCAGATAGCGAAACCAAACGACAGTGAAATACATACAGCAACGCCTATGCCCTCGACTGAAGCGAATGGAGCCAAGTAGGGACGATTAAACAAAACCAGTCCTGCGATGAATGTTCCGACTGTTCCAGTAATGATTCGTACAGCGGAACGTGATCGGGCACGTGAGACCCATATGCGTAGATACAAATGACATTCTGCTCGTGCACAGTCACTTAAGTGACCTAGCAATTGACCAAGGTCACGTGTCTGATGCTGTGCAGTCGTAAT
>CALPPK020000179.1 GCA_943325435.2 Bifidobacterium breve | reverse complement strand
GCTGCAGTTTCTTCTGCCTGGTCTGCTTCAAAAACTTTTTCTGCCTGCTCGATAAGAGTAAGCACGTCACCCATTCCGAGAATGCGTCCTGCCATGCGATCTGGGTGGAACTGTTCGAACGCATCAATGCGCTCGCCAGTTGCGGCAAATGCAATTGGTTTTCCGATGACGGTCTTGACTGAAAGAGCAGCACCACCACGTGCATCACCATCGAGCTTGCTGAGAATGACACCATCAATCGCGAGACGCTCATCGAATGCTTTGGCAACACTGACCGCATCCTGACCTGTCATGGCATCAACAACAAGGAACGTGTACTTCGGAATGACCGCGCGAGAAATGTCAGCTACTTGCTGCATCATCTCTTCGTCAATTGCTAAACGACCTGCTGTGTCAACAATAAGAATGTCTTTACCGAGACGACGCGCTTCTTCAAGACCGCGTCGCGCTGTGGCTACTGGGTCACCTGGTTCAGAAAATACCGGCACTCCCACTTGGGCACCAAGCGTGCGCAACTGATCAACAGCTGCCGGACGTTGCAGGTCAGCTCCGACAAGAAGTGGTTGACGACCCTGTGATTTAAACCAACGCGCCAACTTTGCAGCACTGGTGGTTTTACCCGACCCTTGCAAACCAGCCATAAGGATGACAGTGGGCGGAACACTGCTGTACGCAATCTTGAGAGTTTCCCCACCAAGCATTGCCACCAATTCAGCGTTAACAATCTTGATGATTTGTTGGCTGGGGTCAAGCGCTTCTGAAACCGTGACACCGATTGTTTGTTCACGGATACGCGCAACAACGTCGCGCACGACACCAACGTTGACGTCGGCTTCTAAGAGTGCAGTACGAATTTCAGCAAGTACTTCATCAACATCAGCCTCAGTGAGGCGGCCTTTGCCGCGAAGACGCTTTGCTATCCCTTGTAACCGGTCGCCTAACGAATCAAACATGCAGTCTTCAGGTTATCGGCGCAATGGTGTCGGAATGGAGCGTCAACCGACGACAACAAAAGTGACAGAACCCTTGGTGATCGTGAGATTGACCCGATTCGTCTGATAATCGGTAGTCAACATAAATGCCTCACCGTCACGCATCGCGACACGAACTTGCCATCCCAATTCGGTGGCAACTTTTTGTGCTTCTGCCTCTGTGAGACCAATCAATTTTTTCGCTGACGCATCATCGAGTGCCGCCACTGGGTTCGTTGGATTCTCGGCTTGCCCTGGATCCACTGCTGGTGAGCCCGGATCGGCGGGCTTTGGTTCAGGCACAGGATCTGCACCATCTGTAACTTCGCTATCGCCATACGAAAGGTACTTATCTTCGATAGCAAGAACAGTGCCAACGTCACCATCGGCATTGGTGAACGTATACGCAGGCAACAAGATGCTTGAGTTATTTGTCAGGGTCGTTTGCATAAGCGCTAGCCGCACACCGGTAATTGGCACATCAATGGCAGCAGAAGCAGAACCATCGGTCGCAGGCGACGACACAGACATATCAATAGCGGAACGCGCAGTAGGACCAACGAGCCCATCTTGCAATTGACTTAATCGTTTCACCGCATCTTTTGGTGCGACAAGCGGATACGAGCCTGCGTCTTTCAGTTCAACTAACGGGCCTGATGCGAACGTAATTTTTGCGTCGCTGCCGAATGAGACATGCAAAGAGATATTGCTGGAAACGTCTCGGGCCATGAGAGTGCCGACAACATCAGTTGACCATTCGGTCTTTGTTGCACTGAGTGCATAAAGCTTTACTCGCAATCCGGCATCCTGCAATAGTTTCGTCACCAGCGCAATGGCCGTTGCTTCGTCAGGGAGATTCACAGGCGGAGCTGGGTCTACCACTGGTCTACCGGCGTCAACACATTCAGTATCCGGAGCGCAGGCGGGAGACGATACTGATCCGCTGCCAACTGATCCTGATGAATAATTCCACCAGGCGCTTGAGACATCGACATAGAGCCTCAGTCCTGCACCAGTTTTGTCATCAAAGCCAATTGAAAAGTTGTTGGTGTCTTCTTTCACCACCTCACCTGGAACACCAAGTGCGATTGCCAACTTCTTCAGAGTCCCTTTGTTTTCTTTCAACGGGCTAACCGACCATGCGGCACCTGTATCGCCAAGATCTGGTAATTCGTTCAGCACCGAGTACGAAACATCTTGCGCATATGCCAATTTTGCGTCTTCTGCATTGCGTGCTGAAGCAGGATTAGCACGATTAGAGCCTGACTTCACCTGGGATGACTTCAATGAGAGAACGAGAGGGTCAGATGACCCGCATGCTGCGAATAACAGTACTGAAGCAACTACTGCTGCAACTGGAGAGAAAAAACGGCGATGCGACATAAATACCTTTTGGTTCGTAATCATTTTACAGACATTGACACTGCGAATACGGCAGCACGAATTGTGTTCTATTCGAATAGTGCAGAGACGAACTCAGACGGGTCAAACACAATCAAATCGACTGCTGTTTCGCCAAGTCCGACAAGTTTCACTGGAATTCCCAGTTCAGTTTCGATGGCAAACACGATGCCACCCTTTGCCGAACCATCAAGTTTGGTCAACACAATTCCGGTGACGTCTGTAGCTGCTGCAAACTCGCGAGCTTGCGCAAGTCCGTTCTGGCCAGTTGTTGCATCGATGACCAACAGAACTTCATTCACCACACCTTCCGCTTTGTCAGCAACTCGTCGCACTTTTTTCAGTTCTTCCATAAGGTTCGATTTGTTTTGCAGACGGCCCGCTGTATCGCCAAGCACTAGTTGAATTCCTTTTGCTGCAGCGCTTTGAATTCCGTCAAAGATGACTGACGCAGGGTCTCCCCCTTCGGCGCCTCGTACAAATGCCGAACCTGAGCGTTCTGCCCACACTTGCAATTGTTCAGCAGCTGCTGCACGAAACGTATCGCCAGCTGCCATCAGAACTGTTATCCCTTGCGCAGTCTGCGCGGTTGCAATTTTTCCGATGGTGGTGGTTTTGCCCACACCATTGACACCGACAAACAACCAAACATTCGGTGAACCAACGGCATCAAGATGCAACGAACGATCAGATGTAGCTAGCTGAGCCGTCATGCCATCACGCAATGCAGCAATCACTTCGTCTGGTGAACGCAATGAGCCGTCTTTTACAGCAGCTCGCAATGGGTCAAGCAGACGCGTTGCTAATCCGATACCGATATCTGCAAGCAACAAAGTTTCTTCCAACTCATCCCAGGTAGCGGAATCGATACCGCGTCCACGGATGGACTGAAATGCTGAAGCGAACAATGAACGCGTGCGACCAGCCTTTTCACGAACACTTGGCGCGATAGCTACTTCCGGAGCAACGACCTCAGGAACGATGGAGTCTTCGGCTTTTACTTCTGGGACAACCGCGATTGGTGCAGTCTCAGAAACGGTGTCAACTACAGGACTCGCGTCTACACGAGTGCGATTCCTGCGACTACGAAGAACTACAAGTATTGCAATTCCTGCTCCGCTAGTGCCAAGCGCAATGGCAATGTTTGTAGTAGCCGAAGCGAGCATCTGAGTTCCTAGCGCGTCAATGCGTCAGTGGAACGTTCAGTGATGACCTTTGATGAGCCACCTGGTTGCATGGAAACGCCCATGAGGCAGTCAGCTGCTTCCATAGTGCGCTTCTGGTGACTAACGATGATCAGCTGAGCATCACGACGGAATTCACTGACAAGCCCAAGGAAACGATGAAGGTTCACGTCGTCGAGGGCTGCTTCCACTTCGTCCATTACATAGAACGGAGAAGGGCGACTACGGAAGACAGCGAAAAGATATGCGAGTGCCGTGAGTGAGCGCTCTCCACCAGACAACAACGACAACTTCTTGAAGGTCTTGCCAGGGGGCTGAGCTTCCACTTCAATACCGGTGTTCAACATGTCGTCAGGGTTCGTTAGGACTAACTTGCCCTTACCGCCAGGGAACAACAACGTAAAGAGATTCGTAAAGTTCACGCTGACATCAGCAAATGCTTCAGCAAAGACAGACTGAATCTCAACATCGACAGCTGCGATTACCTGCGCTAATTCCCGGCGAGATGCACGAACGTCGTTCAATTGTTCTTCAAGGAATTGGTGACGCTCTTGCAGTTCAGTGAACTCTTGTAGTGCAAGAGGGTTAATTGGCCCCATGAGGCGAATGTCGCGCTCAAGAACACGTGCGCGATCTGCGTGAGTGACACCCTCAATCGCTTCTGGCATTGGCGCAGCTTCTGCTACTTCTGGCTCTACTTCAAGGTCGCGGCGAATCATTTCGACAGCAGCTTCCAAACGCATACGGGCTTCTGCCTCTTCAACGTCAACCCGACGTACTCGCTCACGAAGTTCTTCTAGCTGCTGTTCTGCTTCATGACGTCCACGGCGAGCATTATCAAGACGGGTTGCAACAGCACGCACTTCATCACTTTGGCGGCGACGCAACTCGTGCAATTCAGCAAGCCGCGCTTCAGTTGCCGCCTTGTGAGTTTCAACAAGGTCAGAAAGACGACTGACAGCAACAAGCGCAGCTTCGATCTTTTGGCGGCGAGCACCTG
>CALPPK020000178.1 GCA_943325435.2 Bifidobacterium breve | reverse complement strand
CCGAACAGTGCAACTGCTCCGAGGTCTGATGGGTTCACCAACACCATGTACAAGATTGCGGCAATTAGTGACAAGCCTGTGAGGCCGAAGAAATATTTTGAACCGGGGGTAATCATCTTGACCTACTTCTGTACGTACACCACGAACCACACAACAGCAAAGGCTGTAGTGAGGAAGTACCAATAGAGCGCATGGGCGTTAACAACATCTACGTCGTTGTCACGACCGCCAACAGATCGAAAGAAAGCCACGAGGCTAAACGCCATACCGCCAACAACTAGCAACAACATCGTTCCGGTAATTGCATAGAACATTGTTTGAAACTGTCCGTCAGCGAGGCCAATGTCCATCTGGGCATATACCGCGACTTGTGCATTCACAACAGCGAGCCCGATGAGGAAACTGATAGCAAGTGCAAGTGAACGGTGGGGCGCATCATTTCGTTTTGCTGAATATGAAGCCCACTGTGCCATCAATGCACCAACAGGAAAAGTGAGGACCATGACGTTGGCTGCAACTTCAGGAATCTTGACTCCGGCTGGCATCCAGTCCTTGATGATTTTCAAGCCATCAGATGAGTCACGCGTTGGCGCTCCGGCACGGAACTTCAACCACATTGCGATCATGCCAATGATGAGCATGAATGCAGATGCAGAAGCTATTGCCGTTGCAACAAGAATTTGACGGCGTGGCGCCGGTGCGGGTGCTGCTGGTAGTGCAATGGTCATGCCGATGCCTCCTGTGAAACTGATGCGCCATTTCGCACTGCATCAATGAGCAGTGCGACGAAGCCCACAACCGTGAGAACAATGAGTGCGTGGCCAAGGCCAGCAAGAGCATTCCAAAGAGCTACCGGTCCGTCGTAATCAAAACCCATAACGATGTTGGCTGGCTGATCTGCAAACCCAGCGATGTAGAGCGGGAAGCTAGCCAAGATTGTTCCGAGTAAACCGATTAGTGCAAGCCCGAGAAGTTTTGTGTTGTCAATGGCGCGTCCCCACAAGAGAGGAGCCCAATGACTAAGTGCGCCTAAGGCACTCAACAGGCCGCCGTACGCAAGGTACAAAACAACTCCTTCAGAGAACACAGTGCCGTCAAGTGAAGCTGCCTTCAAGTTGTACAAGCCGTTTCCAAGCACTCCAACAATGATCATGAGTGCGCCAAGCAAAGACAAAGCGAACGATGCAGTTACTCGGGGAGTTCCTACCTTCAGACACAAGAGTGAAACAAGAACAACAATAAGCATCCCGAGCAATGGCAAACCATTGAACAACGAATGCAACAAAGTGCTCTTCACTTTGTCTGAGTTTGTTCCGGCCCAATCAAGAATGTGCGCACTTTGTGTGGCGGCACCAAGTACTGCGGTGGAGATAATCGCAATACCTGCAAGGACGATTGGGCGAAGTGGTTGTTCTGTCCGCGCAGTAACTGGCGCAACTTCGGCAAGAACTCCGAGAGCCATGATGACAAACACAAATGTCATTGGCTGAGACAACGACCAACCTAAGAAAGAATTGATTCCTTTGTTGCCGCCGAAAATCAACTGGGCATGAGTGTGATCAACATAGACATAGATGATGGTGCCGATCATGACGGGCAAGCTAAGCAATGTTGCAAATGAGCCAACAAGAGCGGACCACGAAAAAGCAGGAACGCGATCAAGGGTCATGCCCGGTGCACGTGCAGTAAGTACTGATGTTGCAATGCAAAGGCTTCCGGCCAAAAGACCAACTGCTGCAAGCGCAACTCCCAACAAGTACAAATCAACAAGATCTGTTGCACCGCCGCCAGGGCCGCCGTTGCCGATGATGGAAATATCAACCATTAGTGCGCCAAAGAGCCATGCCCAGAAACCAAATTGTGCGACGCGTGGAAAAGCCACAGCACGCGCACCAAGTTGTGTTGGAACAACAGCAATTGCAATTCCGATAAAGAGTGGAGCTAGGACACCAAAGACAAGTGCGAACTGGTACAACGAAAAGAGTTGCGGAGTTGCATCGCCATGAAAGATTTCCATGTGAGCGGGGCTTATGCGCTCAAGACCAAAGAGCAAACCAAGCACTGCTGCAAGGACGGCGCTCAATAATGAGGTCCCGATGAATAGACGTCCAATTTTTTTATGATCACTACTTGTGATCCATTGGCCGACGGAAACGACAAGAGCAGAGCCTGCGCCCTGTGCATGTGTCGTTGCGCCCACGTGAGTGTCGATATTGGTCATTTTCGGAAGGTCTCCCAGATACACACCTTCAGTCCTTGTGAACTGTCGGAGCGAGTGCGCCTAGTTGTAACGAATCAAGACTACCCATCGCCCTGCCACAGAAGGTAAATCCTCGGGGGTTGCTAGTTCGTGCGATTGCGCTTTTTTAGCGGACGAAGACGTCGATTGTTAGCGCGACGAAAAGAAGCGAGATATACGAGATCGAGAACGAGAAAAGGCGCATAGAAGCGCTCGGACTGTCAGATTTTCCAAGTGCGATTGTGCCCCACAGGAAAGCCACTCCTAACACCAGCGCCGAGATTCCATAGACCCAGCCCATATCACTGACTGGGACAAGAAGTAGCGAGCTGAAAAGCAAGGCGATCGTGTATCGGACCATCGAGGCAATGACCTTTTCGTGGGATACCACCGACGGCAGCATCGGCACGCCGGCCGCTGTGTAGTCGTCATTGTGTTTGATGGCTAAAGCCCAGAAATGGGGCGGTGTCCACAAGAAAATCACCAAAAACAGCAACCAAGGGGTCCAACTGAGCGAATTAGTAACTGCAGCCCAACCCACAAGGACCGGAACAGCCCCTGCAGCCCCACCAATTACGATGTTCTGCTTGCTGGTGCGCTTCAGCCATAGGGAATAGACAAAAACATAGAAAAGGGTGGCCGAGAGGGCCAAAATGCCTGAAAGTAGGTTGGTTCCGGCCCAAAGGACCAAAAAAGCCACGATTTCGAGTGAAATTGCGAAAATAAGCCCATTTCGTGGCGAAATGAGGCCCGTGACTAGCGGACGATTCTTGGTGCGCTCCATCAAGGCATCAATATCGCGATCGATGTACATATTGATGGCGTTTGCCCCGCCGGCGGCCAAGGTGCCGCCAACCATCGTGACCACCATCAGCCACAGGCTTGGCCAGCCATTATTGGCAACGACCATGGTGGGAATCGTGGTGATCAGAAGAAGTTCAATAATGCGCGGCTTTGTTAGTGCGATGTAGCCCGCCAGAGCAGAAGTGGGGATACGCCCAGACTCATGACCAGGTCGACGCGTCAGGCGTGACGGGACAAAAGGGCGAACGTTGATAGGCACAGTCACCCATCGTATTGGTGGGTAGGCAACATCGCCTATTCACCAGCAGAATGAATATGTGATTTTCATCGCTCCGTCTGGAAGCCAACAAACTGAAGTGGCAGAACCCTCGGTTGATATCGCAACTGACGAAGTCGTTGACCTCCAGGTCCCCTGGGTGGTCATTGTGTGGAATGACCCCATCAACCTGATGTCGTACGTGTCGTTCGTGCTGCAGAAACTTTTTGGATACCCCAAAGCAAAAGCAGACAGTCTGATGATGGACGTTCATGAAAAGGGTCGCGCCGTTGTTTCTAATGGCCCACGCGAAAAAGCAGAGATTGATGTTTTCCGACTGCACGAACATGGTTTGTGGGCAACGATGCAGCAAGACACATGAAGCGTCGTAAACGAGAAGGGCCCGTCGTTGCTCGAGAAAATGACACGTTCGAGATCACGTTGTCTGAAGACGACAGATCAACACTGCTGAATTTCGTAGATCAATTGTCTGAAATATTGGCGATGGGTCCGGATGACCCGCGGTTACGTCGACTTTTTCCAACCGCATATAACGAGAACCCCGAACACGACGCTGAATACCAGGGCTACATGCGCGACGAACTCACACAGTCGAGGGCAGCCTCAATTGCTGTTGTGAAAGAAGTTCTTCAATCTGAGGACCTCATCACGGCTGGTCAACTTCATGCCTTCATGACTGTCCTCAACAACTTGCGCCTTGTACTTGGCACGTTGCTCGACGTGGGCGAGGACGATTTTGAGGACGACATTGACGAAAATGACCCCGCCTTTGGGCAGTGGCAGCTCTATGGATACTTGGGCTGGCTCCTTGAATGGACAATCTCTGCCCTCTCAGGTGAGGACAATTGATATCGGGGGCGTATTGTTGACTGGCTCCTGATAGCGTCAAATTGCTCTCAACCGGAGTCGTCCAAGCCCCCATCGTCTAGCGGCCTAGGACACCACCCTTTCAAGGTGGCGGCACGGGTTCGAATCCCGTTGGGGGTGCAATATAGACCTGTGGTTTCCACAAGGTCCCGTGGTGAAGCTGGAGTTCACGCCGGCCTGTCAAGCCGGAGGTCGCGGGTTCGAGTCCCGTCGGGACCGCCATTATTGGCGGTATTTTCCGTCAATAAGACGGTGGTGCAAGCCACCGTCTGGTTCGGCAATAGCCGGACCGCCAATGGTCGAGTAGCTCAGTTGGCAGAGCACACGCCTGAAAAGCGTGGGGTCACCGGATCGACGCCGGTCTCGACCACCATT
>CALPPK020000177.1 GCA_943325435.2 Bifidobacterium breve | reverse complement strand
GCTTCTCATCAATGGATGGTTTTCTTGCATGGCGGACGTACGGCTACGGAACTTAATGCAGTTGAGTGGGCAGTTGCGGCTGTGTCGCTTGGTGCGGGTGAAATTCTCCTCACGTCGATGGATCGTGACGGCACTAGAGATGGTTTTGATATTGGTCTTACGCGTGCGGTCTCTGATGCGGTTGGTGTCCCAGTTATCGCTAGCGGCGGCGTCGGCACGCTTGGCCATTTGGCCGAAGGCGTCATCGAAGGTGGCGCAACAGGTGTACTTGCAGCATCAATATTTCACTTTGGCGAACACAGCATTAGCGATGCAAAACGCGACATGTCGTCGCGCGGTATTCGCGTTCGCAATTCCTAATTAGGAATTGTCTCTAACAGTTGAGACAACGCTGAATTGCAGAGACTTGCAGCGTTCACCGCGAAAGAGTGATCAACACCTGGGGCCAGAATGATTTGACTGTTATCCCACGTAGATATGGCCGTAGCCATTTCGTCTGGAGATGTGAATTGATCATGTTCTGCCGCAATAATAATTTTTGGCCGAGGATTATTTGCCGCTGATGGAAGCGACTTCATCATCTGTGCGGGTGGTGCAACAGCAATCCATCCGGCAATCCACGGGTTGCTGACATTTAGCCCCACTACAGAACCGAATGAGTAGCCAGTCATGATGATCGGAACTTCGGGTGCAATGAGGTCTGATAATTCACACGCAGCGGCTAGATCAAGGCGTTCTGAATCGCCATCATCATGAAAACCGCCCGAGTTATTCACCCCGCGAAAATCAACGGCAATGGAATGGCAATTGAGACCCAATGCCGCTTCCTGCATGGCCCGAACCACGTGATTAAAACGGTCACCGCCATACAGGGGGTGAGGGTGGCCAATAATTACAACTGCTCGCACGAGTTCGGCGTCAGTGCGTACCAAATCGGCTTCAACATTGATGCCGTCGATGGTTTCTAGGTAAATAGTTTCCACTCCCACGGGGCAAGACGGTACCGTACTTACGGTGAGCAACAACGACCAGACTTCAAACAATTCACGCGGGCGCGTCATTCTTGCCACTGCCGATCAATTGTCTGGCGTTGTTTACAACGCAGATGGTCTGGTGCCGGCGATTGCACAGTGTGTTGATACGGGTGACATCCTGATGATGGCGTGGATGAATGCAGAATCTCTGCGTATGACTTTTGCTGAAGGGCGCATGGTGTACTACAGCCGAAGCCGCAGTGAGTTGTGGCGCAAAGGCGACACCAGCGGCGATCGCCAGTTTGTACGCGAGGCGTATTACGACTGCGATGGCGACACCCTTTTGTTCAAAGTTGATCAAGAAGGTCGTGGGGCATGCCACACGGGCGAGCGGTCATGTTTCTATCGAGCATTTGGCGAAGACGAATGACAGGTACTGCGGTCACGCCATCGCGTGCTGAATTCATTGAACTAGCGAAACTACACACTGTTGTTCCTGTGTGGACTCAGATTCTTGCTGACCTTGAAACTCCAGTTGCTGCATTCATCAAGTTGGTAGGCGAGGGTGATGGCTTCCTGCTTGAATCAGTGGAACATGGCGAACGATGGAGCAGGTACTCCTTTGTGGGTCGTAATCCGCGCGGAACTCTAACTTTGCGCAAGGGCGTCCTAACAGTTACTGGTGACGTGCCCGCAAGTGTTCCATTAGATAAGGGCATGTTGGCTGCAATGGAAGAACTGTTGCGCATCTATCGTGCTCCGCTATTTCCAGACCTTCCTCCATTGCAAGGCGGGCTAATGGGTCACCTCGGTTACGACGTTGTTCGCGAGATTGAAGATCTGCCGAACGTTCCGCGTGATGATCGTGATTTACCTGATGCTTCCATCAGCATCATTGGTTCGCTTGCCGCATTCGACCATTGGCGTCAACGCGTGTACATGCTCGAAAGTGTGCCGGTAGCAGGGTTGACTGATGCGCAAATCGGCGAGGCATATGATGCCGCAGTTGTACGTGTGCATGAAGCTGTGGCTGATCTTGCTCGTCCACTTGCATACGTTGCAGTTGAACCGCCGGTTGCTGGCGAGAACCTTCCAACAACACGATCTTCTATGCCCAATGGTGCGTATCGCTCTGCGGTTGAAGTTGCAAAGGAATACATCCGCGCTGGCGACATCTTCCAGGTAGTTCTTTCCCAACGGTTTGATATTGACCTCACTGCAGACCCGTTCGATGTGTATCGAGTTCTGCGTCAGGTGAATCCAAGTCCGTACATGTATTTCTTACGCCAGCCTGATCTCACAATTGTCGGTGGGTCTCCAGAGCCACTCGTGCAGTTGGTGAACGGTCGAGTGGTGTCTCGTCCTATCGCTGGTACTCGTAAGCGTGGAGTTGATGACGAACATGACAAGCGGCTTGCGGGTGAATTGCGTGAAAACCCGAAAGAAGTTGCAGAGCACATCATGCTGGTTGACCTTGCCCGTAACGACGTTGGTCGAGTGTCAACTTTTGGTTCTGTACAAATGGACGAACTCATGACGCTCGAGCGCTACAGCCACGTAATGCACCTCACGTCACAAGTGTCAGGCGATCTAAAGCCTGGCCTCGGCCCAATTGATGTATTGCGTGCAACGTTGCCAGCTGGCACCGTAAGCGGTGCACCAAAAGTGCGCGCAATGGAAATCATCGACGAGTTAGAACCAGTAAAGCGCGGACCGTATGCAGGTGTTGTCGGGTACGTGGACTTCTCAGGAAATCTAGACACTGCAATTGCAATTCGAACAATGTTCGTAGGTCCAAAGTTTGCAAGTTTGCAAGCAGGTGCTGGCATCGTTGCTGATAGCGACCCTGCAGATGAAGATTTGGAATGCGAGAACAAAGCTCGAGCGCTGCTCGCCACTATTCCCGCGGCCGAACGAATGACACAACGCCGTCGCGACGCAGGAACAACAGCATGAGTATTTACTGGGCTGATATTGCCCGCGATGTCATCATCGTTCAAGGTGATGACGCTCAAACCTTCCTACATTCACAACTTGCAAATGACATTGCATCGTTAGCAGTTGGCGCAAGCATTCATAGCTTGCTGCTTGAACCAACCGGTCACGTGTCGGCGCTTGTGCGGGTTGTGCGCCACGAAGACACGGTGTTCACGCTTGATCTTGATGCGGGATTTGCAGATGAAGTAATCGTGCGTTTGCAGCGATTCGTATTGCGTGCGAAAGTCACGTTGCGACGCAGTGATTGGCTAGTACGCGCTTTCCGTGGCCCTAATGCGATGCGCGAAGTAGGCGCTGGGCCAGGACGTGCCATTCCGTACTGGGGTTCCGAAGATGAAATCGATGTTGTTGGCGACGTATCGCTGTTGCCAACACTGGGAGAAGCAACAGAGTCAGAGCGCATTGACTATTCCCGCACAGATGCTCGTTGGCCAAAACTTGGTGTCGATGTTTTAGTGGGTGACATTCCTGGCACAACAGGGATTCTGTCTGTCGCCGTTAGTTTCACCAAAGGGTGTTACCCAGGACAAGAACTCGTTGAGCGAATGGACTCTCGCGGCACGATGGCGCCAGTTGTTGTGCGTGCTCTATCTCGCGATGGTCTCGGAGTCGGTGCTCGTGTGATGGACAATGATCAATCGGTCGGCACTGTCACGTCAATTGGCTCACGAATTGCGCTTGCACGCATTGCCCGAACCTCAACGGTTGGCGAACCACTCGTCTGAGACATCACTGCGTCCACGTAGCTGTGAAAATTCGGGTGCATGGTTGAACTGAATCTGAAAACGTCCTGAGTCAAATTGCGATTGTTCTGAAATGTTTAGCCATTGCACAGCCAAAGAATGGTCTCCCAGTCGCATTGCGCTGCGAGCAGCTTGAAAAGCATTGCTGTCAGAGGGGCATAGGCGATATGCCTCAGTAGCGAATCGCAAAGCTTTGGCTGCGTCTCCTGCGGAAAGAATGCTGGCCGCAATCACCGAATCAAAATCGGGGTCTCCGACAGGGGCGAGAGAAGGATTCAACAAGAGCTTTTTCTGACGTTGGGGTAGTGCAAGGGTCTGATACTGCATGAACAACATAAAGACGAGGACAGGAGCGAACTCGGTATTACCGCTGACAATGCAGAGTCCAAACAACACTGCTGTCAAGGCTGTGCTTGACTTCAGAACAAGGTCATTGCCTCGACCCGGCATGAAATGTTCAACAATGCTTGCAACGAATGCTCCGCCGTCAAGTGGAAGGAGAGGAACCAGATTTAGCGCTCCCAATGCGATACCTGCCCACCAAATAGCGATAGTTGCATCGCTGATAGTGATGTCGGCCCGGCTAAATGGGTTGGTGCTATTCAGTAACAACACTGCAATGGCACACGTTATTTGTAGTGAAGGTCCTGCGATTGCAATGCGGGCTTTTTGGCCCCACGTCAGAGGAGTTCGTGGTTCGTACGAGGCATACGCTACCATGAAATCAAGAGAAATAGATGCGGTACAGCCAGACATGCGGGCAGCCAATGCATGACCTAGTTCATGAATCAGCGTGAATATTCCAACCGATCCTGCCATCCAGAGTCCTAACGGAAAGGGATAGAGGAAAAT
>CALPPK020000176.1 GCA_943325435.2 Bifidobacterium breve | reverse complement strand
TCGGTTGATGCAGCGACAGTGGTGTCGGAAGCCGCATCGTCGGAACCGCCACAGGCGACTCCTACAAATGAGAGGCTGACGAGAACCGCACCGGCGCGTAGCAAGTTGGATTTCTTCATGGTTTTTTCTCCCCCTAGGAGATCGGTGACTAATGCCACTTGTACTGGGTAGTAGAACCAAACTATCGGCGACTTTGACAAAAGGTCAAGGGCGCGAAAGGCGTTGAACCAGGTCCACAACGTCCCTATAAGAGTTATAGAGGGGCGCAAAGCCGAATCGCATCAGGTCCGGAGGGCGGAAATCAGCGACGATGCCTTCGGTGGACATCTGGTCGACCAGGGACTTACCACCCGCAAACCCAAGTGCCACATGGCTTCCACGAGATTCAGCGTCTCGAGGAGAGGCCAGAACAAAGCCAAGTGGCGCCAGATGCGCATCAAATAGGTCTATAAACAGGCTGGTGAGACCCATGCTTTTGGTCCGAATATCCGCCATTGAGACCCCAGAGAAAACTTCTAGGGCGGCTTCCAGAGATTTCATGCTCAAAACGGTGGCCGTACCCGTGAGAAAGCGCGAAATTCCTGGGGCTGGGCGGAAACCGAGTTCAAAGTCGAATGGGACTGCGTGAGCCCACCAACCTTGGAGTGGCTGGCCGGATTCGGCGAGTAGTCGGGGTGCCACGTATATAAAGGCAGGAGCCCCAGGCCCGCCGTTCAGATATTTGTAACCACAGCCAACCGCAAAGTCGATATCCAACTCCGATGCGTTGAACGGAACAGCACCTGCTGTGTGAGCGAGATCCCACACCATTAACGCGCCGTTCTGGTGTGCGGCTGCAGTGATTGCCGGAGCATCAAGAATCTTCGCACTTCGATAATCAACATGAGTTGCGGTGACAACAGCAGTGCGTTCAGAGATTGCTCCAATGATTTCTTCTGCCGGAACTGCAACCAAAGTCACGCCGTGCTGGTCAGCAACACTTTGGGCAATGTAAATATCTGTCGGGAAATTGTTGATGTCAATCACAATTTCAGTGCGGCCAGGACGAAGCGCGACTGCAGACATCAATGCTTTGTGCAAATTGATCGAGGTGTTGTCACAACTAATCACTGTGTCCTGTTGTGCACCAATCAGCGGCGCAATCATGTTGCCAACGCGCAGCGGCATGGCAAGCCAATCTTCATTCCATGAACGAATCAGGCGTTCGCGCCATTCGACTTCAATTGTGTGATGCAGCACTTCACGTGATCGCAGCGTTAATGGGCCGAGCGAATTGCCGTCGAAGTATCTAACGTCGGATGGAATATCAAATTTGGCCCGTAACGGCGCCAGCACGTCCAGTGCATCGAGATTGCGCGCTAATTGTTCTGCGTCAATGAGATTCACGATGGTTCTTTCAGTAACTGTGCGAGCGTCCAGTCTCCCACCAATGTGCCGCGACGCAACAAATCGTATGGCAGGTTGAAATGGTCACGATTCGGTACAACCACAGTCTCTGCTGCTGTATCGCTCAATCGCAAATGGTCTGCATATTCAGCATTCTGGCGAATGAACTCTGAGGATTCTGATTCACCAACAGCACACAGCGCTCGTGAGAGTCCGTGAGTTGGAGCAAGAAGCTGCGGACTTATAGCAGCAGCTGATTCCGACGTGAGATGAAGCGGATCATTGGTCTCCGTCACAACCAGTGGTCGCAGGTCGTATATGCCACTGAGTAATACAACGCCAGACAATTTCGATGCAATTGCATATTCACGCGCGCACATTGCAGCTAAGTGCGCGCCAGCACTGCACCCAGCAAGCACTACGTGTGTTGGTTCCAATTCATTAATCGTTTTCTCAACATCAGTAATACATTCCTCGATGATGTCGGGGACTGTGACAAATGGCGCCAATGTGTATTCCACGGCATGCAACGAAATGCCTTCCGCAATTGCGTCTTGTGCGTTGAATAGAGAATCAGCAGCTGATAATCGCTGCCAGTATCCACCATGGATATAGATGAGTAATGGGCGACGAGGCTGTCGCAAAGCGTCGGCGTCATGCTGCGAGCTGAGTTCGTGATATTCAGAAAGGTATTCATCAAGCGGTCGAAGGGCATAACGCGATGGTGAATATTGGTGGTCAACATCAGCATCTGGGGCAGTCTCCCAATTGAAAGGCGTACTCACTTCAGCGGACGCTTGAAATCTGAGATCGTTTTGCCATGCACAATCAAAGGTTAATGCACGTATCTCATTCACAACTTAGATGAGTGCCGGCTCGTTAGGACTTGCTTCAATAACGACAAAGCCCGTGGCAACCGGGAATTAGTCCCCAGTTGCCACGGGCAACATTCTTAGATCGAATGTGTCGATTTACTCGCCAACGTCAGCGACGTAAGTGATTTTTCCACCCTTGACTTCGTATATGTAGATGTTTCCAGCTTCAATAGCTTCGCCATTTTTAGTGAATTTGATTTCCTTAGTGACACCAATGCCGTCATACGCTTTCACTGCGGTCAGCACTGCTGCCCGATTCTTCGCGCCAGCTTTGATGACGTTGAGGAAGACATTTGTCGCGTCGTAGTACTCGGCACCATATGTGCCTGGAGCTTCGTCATACTTTTTCTTCCATGAAGCAAGGAAGTCTTTAGTGCCGTCTTTACATGGGCAAGCAATCAGTGCGCCTTCGGCAGCTGGGCCTGCAGCGTCTGCATAACCAGCCTGATCCTTAACACCGTCGCCGAATACAAGTTTTGCTTTGACACCAGCATCACGAAGTTGTGTTGAAAGCTTTACTGCTTCTGCGTAGTAACCGCCAAAGAAAATGACGTCTGGATTTGCATCTTTCATTTTTGATACAACAGCTGAGAAGTCAGAAGCCTTTGGATCGATTGAATCAGA
The DNA here is from genome assembly GCA_943325435.2 of Bifidobacterium breve. The sequence continues at coordinate 1,693 of CALPPK020000176.1, read as the reverse complement.
AGCTTTGACAGTTGCGCCTAAGACCTTTTTTACTGCGTCAGCGAGGCCTTTGCCATAGTCAGAAGCGTCATCGATAACTCCAACAGATGTTGGCTTCAATGCACCTTGGACGTAATAGGCAATTGACGGACCTTGAAGTGCGTCGTTTGCAAGGATGCGGTGGAATACCTTGAATCCTGATTTTTGAAGTTCAGCATTGGTTGCTGATCCGGTGATTGTTGCAAGGCCAGCCTCGTTGAACAACGGAAGTGCGGCCTTTGACTCACCAGAGAATCCAGGGCCAACAAGACCAAGAATTGTTGCGTCACCAATGATTGCCTGAGCAACTGCAGGTGCCTTTGCAGGGTCACCTTGTGTGTCGAAAGTTTTGAGGTCTACGCACGTATCTGGGTTGATCTGGTTGAAAGTTTCAACTGCGAGCTGAGCGCCCTTGAGCATTGGGGCACCAAGGTTTGCAGCATCGCCTGTCTCTGGGAATTGCAAAGCTATAGCTGCAACTGGTTTGTCGCATTTGAATTCAACTTTTTTTGCGAGAGTTGTGGCAGGGGCATCAGTGCTATCTGAAGCCTCTTTGGTATCTGAGGTCGCATTGTCGGAACCGCCACAGGCGACTCCTATGAATGACAGGCTGACGAGTACCGCACCGGTACGTAGCAGGTTGGATTTCTTCATGATTGGTCTCCTATTTGGACGATTGGAAGACCTTAGCGAGATTTTCCCTCACGAACAAACATGGACTGTTCGTGTCCAATTAGACATCCGTCACACCCAGATGGGTATTGGGGTCTCACTGCATTGGGCGAGTGCCAGCAATGGTGGTGCGGTGCAATTCTCGGCGAAACCCGGCGTAATCATTCAGCGCATAATGCTGAGTTGACCGGTTGTCCCAGATAGCCAGATCTCCATTGCTCCATTTATGGCGCACAGTGAATTTCGCATCGGTTGTATGCAGATGCAACCAATCCATGAGACGTAGTTTTTCAATTTCATCTGCGATGCCTGTGAGGTCACGTACATACGCGCGGTTGTAGAAGAGCACCAACTTTTCGGTTTCCGGGTGAGTAGTAATCAGAGGGTGAATCTCAGTGTCGTTCGCAGTTTCGTCGCACACGATATTCATGCTGGAAAGCCCCGAATGAATCGCCTGCATCTTCGGTGAATATGCATCGCGAGCAGTGTGAACTGCAGCAAGGTGAGAAAACTGCTCTTTGTAAGCGTCAGATAATGCGTTGTACGCAGCTGTCATTGAAGACCACAACGTGTCTCCCCCATACGGCGGAATATCGAGCGCATGCAAGACAGTGAAGGATGGCGGCGCTGGTTGAAAACTGAAATCACTGTGCCATGCACCACCAAAGTTGAATGCATTGCCGTCTTTTGCTTCTTTCAAAACTTTGATCACTTCAGGATGATCAGGGCTTGGCTCGATAAACGGCGATTCAGCAGCTGGCCCGAGGCGATGAGAAAAATCCACTTGTTCCTGTGGTGCCAACGATTGGTTCGGGATGATGATGACTTCGTGTTCGCACGCCACTTCCCGCAATGATTCCAATTGTGAATCAGTAAGGACTTTCACATCGTCCACGTAGACCGTGGCACCCAGAACTCCCGTTAAACGCTCAACCCGCATGCCTCTACCGTAGAGCACGTAGACCAATAGAGAATCAGCATGGTGTTTTGTGGCAACATCAAT
>CALPPK020000175.1 GCA_943325435.2 Bifidobacterium breve | reverse complement strand
TGTTCTGGCAATCGCCGACAAGGTGAATGCATCGATCTTGTCAAACGACAGTTACCAAGAATTCCACGGTAAGTACAAGTGGCTATTTGACGAAGGCCGCCTTATCGGTGGAAAGCCAGTGCCGCTTGTTGGCTGGGTGTTTGTCGAGCGTCTTCCTGTTCGCGGAGCTACAAGCCGTCGTTCTGTGAAAACTGGGAAAGTTGTTAAGAAGGAATCTCCGACTGCAAGTCCAGAAGCCAGTAAGCCGATGCCAGTTCCAAAGGCCCCACCACCGAGTGTCAAGGCAAAAATGGCCAATGAACTCATGCCGTATTTGCAGTTTGTTGAAAAGCACCCAGTTGGTTCAAAGGTAAAAGCTGTCGTTGAGTCGTATGCAGCAAACGGAATTACGGCGCTTATTGGCGGTATCTCCGGCTATGTACCTCTTCGCAACATGGCAAATCCGCAACCACGTAGCGCACGCGACATCTTCACTATTGGTGATTCCGTGACGTTGACTGTTGTTGGCTACACCCCAGCGCGACGCAGTGTTGATCTTGCTGTTCCTGGCGTTGTTGATGTTGCAGCGAAGCCATCAGGCAAACCGTCTGGTGCAAAGAAGATTGCGCCAGAGAAGAAGGCAGCAGTAGCAAAGAAGGCTGCACCGGCAAAGAAGTCGGCACCTCTGAAAAAAGTTGTCGCAACAAAAGCTCCGGTGAAGAAGGTTGTTGCTGCAAAAGCGCCTGTGAAAAAAGTTGCCGCAGTGAAAAGAGCTTCGCCGACCAAAGCTGTTGCCAAAAAAGCTGTTGCCAAAAAGGCGCCAGCAAAAAAGCGTTAACTACAGCCCAGTTGGTCAATGTAGGGGTATTCCTACTACCGTCAAGGCGTGGTCATTGTTACTTGGAACGTCAATTCGCTGAAGGCTCGTTTGCCTCGTGTACAGGAATGGTTAGAAGCAAACACGCCTGAGGTGGTGTGTTTGCAAGAGACCAAATTGGCACAAGATAAGTTCCCCACAGAAGCCATTGCTGAATTGGGCTATGAAAGTGCGCACTTTGGTCAAGGCCAGTGGAACGGGGTTGCCATTTTGTCGCGAGTCGGTCTTGACAATGTTGTTGCCAACTTTGCAGATGGTGTCGAGCCAGACCATGAAGCCAGAATCATCTCTGCAACATGCGCAGGAGTGCGCGTGAGTTCTGTGTATGTACCTAATGGTCGTGAACTAGACAATGATCACTACCAATACAAACTGTCGTGGATGGCGCGTTTGCGCCAACACCTAGACGCATCATGCTCGCCATCGGATGATGTTGTGGTTGCCGGAGATTTCAACATTGCCCCTGAAGACCGTGATGTCTATGACATGGCCGCATTCGAAGGTGCCACGCATGTCAGTCAACCGGAACGGGATGCGTTGGCTCATGTCAATGCGTTCGGTATGGAAGACACGTATCGCAGGTTCCATGATGAAGCTGGCCTGTACTCGTGGTGGGATTACCGCAATGGTTCGTTCCACAAAGGTCACGGCATGCGTATCGACTTATTGCTTGCCACAAAATCAGTCGCGGAACGTTCGGTTTCGTCTGAAGTCGACCGAAATGCACGCAAAGGCGAGAAGCCAAGTGATCATGCTCCGGTGTTGTTGACAGTTGGTCCGCGGTGAGTGATTCAGATTCGGAACATTCTGAGGGTGTTTCGTTTCCCTCGTTTCATGACCGAAATGCAGAATTAACTGATGCCGACAAGGCGCATATTCGGCTGGCAACAGTCACGCGTCGATTGATTCTGGATTCGTTTATGTCGACCGCACGTATCGAAGATCTTGACACTGCAATTGCGCATATTGAGAAGGCGCTCCAGAGCATCAATGCTCCTGGTGGCATTCCCGGTAGTGCCGCTGCAGAATCTCACTTCACAGACCGCAGTCCGTTCTACGGGGCGATGAACCCATTATCGATGCCGATGACGATGGAAAAAGATGAGTCAGTTGGCGAATTCGGATCAATCTCTGGCACAGCTACTTTCACCGAGCCGTATGAAGGGCCGCCAGGCCATGTACATGGTGGGTATATCGCTGCAGCTTTCGATGAGGTTCTCGGAATGACGCAATCACTCACTGGCCGTCCTGGGATGACCGGAACATTGACAATTAAGTACCGCGCTCCAACTCCACTGCATCAAGAGATTGTGTATCGCGGATGGGTTGATCGAATCGAAGGACGCAAAATCTTTACAAAAGGCACGTCCCACATTGGTGACACGTTATGTGCGGAAGCTGAAGCAATCTTTTTGTCAATGCCCACTGAGATGATGGACAAACTACGTAAAGGTCGCGACCTCAGCGGCCCAGCGCAGAGTTAATGGTTTCAATTAGTTCTGCCGCATAACGGCGAGCAAAAATAATGTCAGTGAGGCCAGCGACGGCTTCCTCAGTAGTCGGTTTATCGCGAACGATGTTGCGCATTTGAGTGGTTGTCAAAATACCGTTTGATTCCAAACGAGCAGAGCGCGCCTTTTGTTGACGCCATTCTTCAATTGCCAATTCAAGTGGGTCTTTAGGTGGGCGTTGACGTGCGATACGACGTAACTCTTCAGGCGGCGCATCAGCAACAGGAACTGAAGTAGTGACAGTGGGCAGGAACGGCGAGGGCCCAGAAGACTTTGTATTGCGTTGGTCGGTCCACGTAATTACAAGTTCATCAGCTGCACGTGTAAGAGCAACATATGCAAGGCGCGCCTCTTCGCTGCGTGCAGCACCGCTGCGGGCACTGCGGTGGGGAAGGAGCCCCTTTTCCATTCCGGCAACAATGACGTAGGACCACTCGCGTCCTTTAGCAGCGTGAAAGGTGAGCACTTCCACGCCATCTGTCTCGACAATGTCTGCTGATGTGACGAGCCACGAACCAAACGTGCGGCCGTCGACTCCGCCAGAACGATGCGCATCAAGAAAGTCACGAACTAGTTTCGCGATTTGAAAATCTGCATCGTCCGGTGTGTATTCACCCGTATCGAGAATGTCTGCAGCCCACGTGGCTAAGTCATCGCGTCCAGTTAGTGAAGTGGCGGCGGCAACTGCACGGGCCCACGCTCCGCCTCTTCGTGATGATCGAACAGGAATCCCAGCGGCGATCAGTTGGTCACGAATGCCGTCGGCCACAGTGTTTATGCGCACTAATACCGCAATTTCGCTCCACGACCTGTCAGAAGAATGTGCTCGTGTCACAAGCTTGGTGATGAGTTGTTGCTCTGCTGCTTCAGTTGCGCATCGCTCTAGTCGCACCACCGCACCACTAGGGCGTTGCGACACTGCGTCTGCGATTTGTCCGTCTTTAGCCAGTGAATCAACCGCTATCTTTACAATTTCAGGAGTGCATCGATAGTTCGATGGCAACGAAACGACATTGGCGCCAGTGGAGAACCCTGGAAGTGAATCAAACAGGTCCTTGTCCGCGCCATTGAATCCGTAAATTGCTTGGTTTGGGTCGCCCACCAAAAACACATCAGGATTCGCAGGTAACAGAACTTTCAGGAACGCGTACTGCAATGGGTTCATGTCTTGCGCTTCATCAACTGAAACATGGCGATATTGAAAGCGAATGGATTCAGCAAACCTTGGGTCTTTGGCTGCTTCATTGACAACAGAGGTCATGAAATCGTTCAGGTCAATAACGCCGCGCTTACGTTTTGTTTGCTCATAGGTCTTAAATACTTCGGTGAAGCGAAGAGCAGGAAGTGGCACTTTCATTCCGGCAGATGCAAGAGCCGACGCTGCGGCATCCGGCGCAATCATGTGGGCATGGGCCCAATCAATTGCGGACAGCATGTCTATGACGCCGCCATGTTTTGCATCGTCTCCCATGCACGAAGACATAAGTGACGACCTGTTGTTCACAATCACCGGGGCTCGTCTGTTGCGATCTTCAAGATTCTGCAACATGAGTCGACGAGCAATGGCGTGGAAGGTGCCAATAGTGGGTCTTCCCTCAAGTTCAAATCGTGCAAGACGTGTGCGCATTTCAGTAGCGGCTTGTCGCGTAAAAGTAATTGCAAGAGTTTTTTCGATATCTGCAGTACCAGACAATGTTCTCCATGCAATGCGACGCGTGAGAACAGTTGTTTTGCCAGAACCTGCACCGGCGCGCACCACAACAATGCCGATTGGTGCAGTGACTGCTTCACGCTGTTGAGCATCGAGACCAGCAAGCACGGAATCAGCCGAGTGGCCGGAGTCTGTCTGGGGCTGATGCAGGAATGTCACGCCTTGAAACTAGGCGGTTGTACCCTTTCTTCCATGCCCTTTCCTCGGCGATTGCTGAATGACTACGACAACATCGTTTTAGACCTCCATCCGCACTGGTGGTATTTCGGGTCGCCGGTATCCACTCTCCTCGGATCCATGTTTTTGACCCTGCTGCTTAGGGCTCAGATGCCATCAGGCTTCTTCGAAGATGCCGTTGGATATTTGGGGATGGCAGCCATCATTGTGAGCGCTGCCTGGGTATTGGTGCATCTCATCAAGTGGCGCACCACGTATTTCGTCGTCACATCCCATCGGCTTATTTACAGACAAGGCGTTGTGTCTCGAGACGGGGTTGAAATCCCT
>CALPPK020000174.1 GCA_943325435.2 Bifidobacterium breve | reverse complement strand
TTCTCAAAAATCAAATGTTGGTTTTGCGATAGCCGTAGTGGCCTTCGCAGCCTTTATTTCGGCAGAAATACGCAACAGTGAACCGCTTCTTGACGTGCGTGTTTTCTCCAACCCCCGACTCAGTGCTGCAGCAGGAAGCATTTTCATAGCCTTCTTCTGCCTCTTCGGTTTCACATTCTTAGTGACTCAGTATTTTCAATTCGTTCGCGGATATGACACATTGAGCGCCGGTATTCACACAATTCCATTCGCAGTTGGTGCTGGTATTACTGCACCGTTTGCTGCACGCGCAGCTTTACGTTTTGGTACAAAGCGCGTCGTTGCGATGGGATTATTGAACATGGCAATTGGTCTCGCAATCGCGAGTCGGATGGATCAGCATTCTTCGTACTGGGGTCATGTGATCATCAGCATGGTCATCATGGCAAATGGACTTTCATTGGTGACTTCACCAAGTACCGATGCAATCATGGGAACACTGAATCGCGACAAAGCTGGTGTTGGCTCGGCAATTAACGACGTCGGCCGTGAAGTCGGCGGAACATTAGGTGTTGCCATTGTCGGTTCCGTTTTTGTCAGTCTGTACACACCAAAACTTGCGAGTACTTTTGCTGACATTCCGAACCTTGTTCAAAACCTTCCAGCTGGCGTCTATGAGATTGCTCAAAAGTCTGTTGGGGCTGCATATCAAGTGGCGGGTAGATCGCCTGCTGCGATTCAGGGGCAAGTCCAAGATGCAGTTAGCAATTCATTTATCCATGGGTTCAGAACTGCATGTGTTGTCGCCTCGGCTGTTGCGCTAGTTGGGTCTGTAATTGCCCTCGTTCTGTTGCCGTCGTCACCAGGAACTGACAAGGATTAACCAATTCTTAGGAAACTCTGAACTCACTCAGAGAGGTGCACAAGTACGATAAGAGTCATGTCTGGCGCCCCGATTTCCACCATTGTTATGGCGGGTGCCCCTGCGCGTGACGCCATTCTTGCCAGTCTTTCGCAGCGAATTCAGAAGGCCGGTTCACCTCACATTGCGCTTGCAACAGTTTTAGTGGGAGACGATGCCCCTAGCCGTAAATATGTAGCTAGTAAGCACACGACTGCGCAATCAATCGGAATTGAATCTGTGCAAGTAGAACTGCCAGCAACTGCGACTCAAGCAGAACTGGAAACTGCAGTATCTCGCTTGGCCAATGATTCTGGCGTACATGGCATCTTGGTGCAACTGCCACTTCCCTCACACCTAGATACGGATGCGGTATTGCAACTGATCCCTGCTGACAAAGATGTCGATGGGCTCACGGAACAATCGTTAGGTCGACTCGTGCGCGATGTTCCAGGTCATATCAGTTGTACTCCACTTGGAGTATTGCGTTTGTTACAGCATTACGGAATCACAACAAGTGGCAAACACGCAGTTGTCATTGGTCGTTCGACTCTTGTGGGTCTTCCGCTATCAGTGTTGTTGGCACGTAAAGGAATTGACGCCACTGTCACGCTTGCGCATTCACGCACAGAGAATCTTGCAGCAATTTGTCAAACAGCCGACATTGTTATTTCTGCAACTGGTGTTGCGCGTTCAATTACTGCAGAACATGTTGCACCTGGTGCAACAGTGATTGACGTTGGTATCTCACGAACAGAAGCCGGAATTGTCGGCGATGTTGATGCATCTTCAGTTACAGGCGTCGCTGGTGCACTCACACCTATGCCTGGCGGCACTGGCATCATGACTGTTGCGTGCCTTATGGAAAACACAGTGAATGCAGCCGCAATGCAAGGTGTTCACGTCTGATGCGTCGACTTGCGGCCGCGCTTACATTGTTGTGCTCTGCGTTAGTGACACTTACTATGCCCGCAACTGTTCAAGCGTCAAGTAGCGCGCCAGAACCTGAAATGGTTGCTCGTAAATCAACCACTCAGACAACTGGGCCATCAGGTTTTCAGTCTCCGAATGATGTAATTCCGTGGGGTTTAGACCGAATTGATTCACGCACCGGTCGTGACAATTCATTCACCTACACAACAGACGGCGCAGGCGTGAAGGCATACATCGTTGACTCAGGAGTAAATGCCTCGCATGGTGATTTCTCCAGTCGCGTCCTGCCGGGTTGGAGTTATCGCTCTCGAACTTCAGATCCGACTGGGGCAGCGCTTTCTAGCTACAACGCTTCGATTGCTGCGTATAACGCAAATCCCGCAAACGGCATTTCACCATGCGCATATGACTCGCGGGTTCACCAGTACGTTCCATCAACGTTCGACGGAGTACGTGAGGACGCTGATGTTGGGAAAGTTGACAATGATGGTCACGGCACTCATGTTGCAGGAACTGTCGGGGGTTCCTCCACTGGTGTAGCGAAAGCGGTGACAATTGTGCCGGTACGCGTGCTTGATTCGTGCGGTGCTGGCACCACAACCATGGTGTTAAGCGGGCTCAATTGGATTCTGGCTGATCACCAACCCGGTGAAAAAGCGGTGGTGAACATGAGTATTGGTTTTGAAAGCACTGCAACCAGTATTGATACGGCGATCAGGAATCTTCTGGCTGAAGGAATAGTGGTGGTTGCTGCCTCAGGTAATGATGGCGGCTCAGCATGTGGCATAACTCCTGCAGGCACTCAAGGCACCATCTCCGTGGGCGCATCTAATTACCTAGACGGTGAACCTTCTTTTTCGAACTTCGGTGATTGTGTTGATATTTTCGCTCCCGGTCAATCAATTATCTCAACGTGGCCTAAGTATTTATCTTCGACGAATACGTATGTAGGCGAGACGGGAACCTCGATGGCGGCACCTCATGTCACTGGGGCAGTCGCCAGATTTTTGCAATCAGCGACGGTGACTTCAGCGACTCCAACTGACGCATGGAACTGGCTTAAGACCAACGCCACTTGCAACGCCATTACGTATTACAAGTCATCGGCAACAGATACATCACGTACCGCACTTTCTAAAACTCCGAATCGTTTATTGGCTATTGAGGCTGCGGCAACCGCGCCATGTGCACCAAACAATGTCACTGCAACAGTTGCTAACAGAAGTTCCGTTGTTAAATGGGAAGAAGTGCCTGCCGCAAATGGTTCTGCCATTACTGCTTATACAGCGACAGCTACTCCTGGTGGAAAGTCATGCACCGTTCCATCGGGCACCACGTGCACCATCACAGGCTTAGTGAATAACACTGCATACACCATTGCGGTTGCGGCCACTAACGGAGTTGGTGTTGGTGCAAGTTCCACCGCTGTTGCAATCACGCCAGTTGGTCCACCTGGAGCAGTAACAAGCGTTGTCGCAACAACGCAAAAAAATGCTCTAGATGTGTCATGGGTGCAGGCAGAGGGCGATGGTGCAGGCATCACCTACACCGCTACCGCGACGCCCGGTGGGGCCACTTGCACTTCAACAGAAACTGCAATGACTTCCTGCACTATCACTGGTCTCATCAACGGCACTGAATACACAGTGTCAGTCGTTGGCACCAATACGTACGGCACAGGTACTGCAACAACAGCAACAGGGTTAGCCGACGGAGTTCCAGATGTGCCTGCATCTTCAATGTCGGTCGTTGGAAGTAAGTCAGTCACTATCGCGTGGCCAGCCATTACTTCTTCAATCAATGTCACGTATGTCGTAACCTCCACCCCAGGAAATCTCACGTGCACCTCAACTGAAACTTCCTGTGTTGTCACTGGTTTGAAGAATGGTGTGAACTACACGTTTACGATCACTACTAAGACGGCAACAGGGCAAGTCGCAGCAGCTGGTATTCAACTGGCAGCACGACCTGGTTTCACAGTTAAGAAATCAATGGTGAAGAAGGGCTCTACGACCCCTTTGTCGTGGTTGCTCTCTTCCTTGTCGAAAGGGGCAAAGACCTGGAGTGAATCTGGCCCATGTTCCATAGTTGGCACCAAATTGAAGGCTCCGAAGGCTTCTGCTTCCTGCGTTGTGACCCTCAAGGTGGCAAAAAAAGGCAAATATCCGGCCATGTCAACCAAATTACGAATCACGGTCAAATAGAACGAATGGCTTAACTTCTGATACCCTAGGGGGTATGACAACGACACCGCGCCTGTTATGAGTCTCACTCCTGCACCAGTAGTAATCGATGTCCGCACAGCTGCAGAGTTTGCAGAAGGCCACGTTCAAGGGGCCATCAATCTTGATGTTGAGAGCGGAGCATTTCAAACGCAGCTTTCTTCGCTTGATAAATCAGTGGGATATGCACTGTATTGTCGTAGTGGTCGTCGCTCAGCAATAGCAGCAGAACTAATGGCAACAGCTGGGTTCACTGAAGTGCGTGATCTTGGCGCACTTGAATCAGCAGCACAATCTTTGGGTTTACCCATCACCACCGAATAAGAAAAGAACGGAAACACATCATGGCCACCATCACACTTACTGAAGAAACATTCGAAGCAACGGTGCTCGGCGAGGGAATCACCATCATTGATTTCTGGGCTGAGTGGTGTGGTCCATGCAAGATGTTTGGTCCAGTTTTCGAAAAGGCTTCGGAAGGTCACCCAAACATAAAATGTGCAAAAGTAGACACCGAAGCAGAACAAGGATTAGCAGCTGCATTGCACATTC
>CALPPK020000173.1 GCA_943325435.2 Bifidobacterium breve | reverse complement strand
GTTCAATGTCGCGCTGCTACGAACAACAGCCTGAAGGGTGATTGTGTGGTTCGTGATAAGCGCTTGAAGAAGTGGGCTATCGCGCAGTTTGAATCGTCGCTCACTGCGTCAGCAGCAAACACTCGTGCTGCCTATCGCCGTGACGTGGAATTGTTCGCTGAATGGATGCTTGATTCAATGCCAGCAGTTGTTCCAAATATGGTGGAGAAAGAACATGTCCGCGAATACTTGGCGGCACTTCATGACAGAGGTGCAACTTCTCGCACTATTGCTCGTCGAGTCGCATCGCTGCGTCGGTATTTTGCGTGGGCAATCCGAAGCGGAACATCAAAGACGAATCCCACGGACGCGGTGCATACGCCAACAGTGAAGGGCAGATTGCCGCGACCTCTTGATGCTGAGACAGTTGCTCGTCTTGTATCAACTGAAGATGATGATGCTCCCGAATGGCGTAAGGCGCGCGATCGAGTTGTGCTTGAAATTTTGTACGGTAGTGGCCTGCGAGTCTCGGAAGTGTGCGGACTCACGTTGCAGAGCGTGTCATCTGATGGTTTGTCGTTGCGAGTCATGGGTAAGGGCTCGAAAGAACGAATGGTTCCCTTGAGTGCGCCGGCCACTGAAGCGATTCGTCGTTGGCTGATGGTGAGACATGAGGTTGCAGGCGAAACGACGGGGTCGTCTCTTGTTTTGTCTGCACGCGGAAACGCACTCAGTCGCCGTGATTGCACGCGCCTTCTCGATGAGGCCTGTGAGCGTGCCGAAATTCCTGGCGGCACACACCCACATGCTCTGCGTCATTCGTTTGCTACTCATCTCATGGATAACGGCGCTGACACGCGGTCTATTCAAGAGCTTCTTGGTCATAGTGATGCATCAACTACGCAGCGTTATACGCATGTCAGTAAAGAACGTTTGCGCCTTGTGTATTCAGAATCGCATCCACGGGCATGAACGCACGCCCGCTTCGCTACACAATTGATTCAGCATGGGATGCATGGCATGAATCAGAAGAGGGCACTGCACGTGACTGGTTGGTAGTGCACTACGCCTCACTAGTTAAATTCGTCGCTGGTCGTCTTGCTGCAGGTTTGCCACGCACGGTTGATACTGGTGACCTCGTTAGTGCCGGCGTCTTTGGGTTGATGAATGCCATCGACAGATTCGATCCGTCACAGGGCGCAAAATTTGAGACCTATGCGATACCGCGCATTCGTGGCGCAATTCTCGACGGACTACGCGCGCTTGATTGGGTGCCACGATCTGTTCGTTCGCGGTCACGGTCAGTGCAAGATGCCATCGCATTGTTGGAACATCAACACGGGCGCACGCCAACTGACGAAGAGATATCTGCAGAACTTTCCATCACTACTGAGGAATTGGAAAAATGGCTCGCAGATATCGCAGCTGGTTCAGTAGGTCCACTTGATCATGTGGCGCTTGATACAACAGCTGCCGAGGCAGACACGCACTTACAGCCTGGTCGTGCGATGGAAGAAGGGGAGTTGCGCACCGCAATGCGTGCCGAGATTTCCAAACTTCCCGAACGTGAGCAAGCAATCTTGATTTTGTATTACGACGACGGCTTGACGCTGTCGGAAATTGGTGAGGCATTGGGCGTTACTGAAAGTCGGATATCACAGATACACACAAAAGCCGTGTTGCAATTGCGTTCGCGACTTGCAGCGGCCGGCATGGGCTGACCTTTCCATCTATTGCTTCGCTCGCACACATAGCTGATGTGGGTTTCTCAGTCATGTCGCATCTGGTTGTTGTGCTTCTGAGCGTCACACAACCAGTTCCTCCTGTCGCGCCGGTGCGAGGCGTTGTTGTCGATGGCTTTCGGGCTCCTGCTTGTCAGCGTTGTGCTGGTCATAGAGGTGTCACCATCGCGACAACAACGGGGACGCCAGTGCGGGCAGTGACTGCTGGAGTCATTGTGTTTGTCGGACAGGTGGCTCGTGTTCTGTACGTGGTCGAAGACATCGGAAGGGGAGCCAGAGTAACGTATGGGCGTCTCCAAGGTTCCAACATTGTTCCTGGGTCGACGGTGGCTGCTGGACAGGTCATTGGGGTCAGCTCTCACCAGCTGTATCTGGGGGTCAGAGTTCATGGGGCTTATGTGAACCCGTTGCAATTTCTGGGTTTTACGGCGGGGCGTCTGGTGGGTCGTGGGTCAGTCATTGTGGGGCGGTGACCAGCACCCGATAGGCTTTCAGAGTTCAACGCGCACATTCCGTGCGTGTTACATCAAGCAAATACCTTGCACACTGGCCATCTGCGGTCGCTTCGGCGTCGGACCAGTGTGTGGAAAACCGCAGAAGGAGAAAATCATGGCTGTCGTATCAATGCGTCAAATGCTCGAAGCTGGTGTGCACTTTGGTCACCAGACCCGTCGTTGGAATCCGAAGATGAAGCAATTCATTTTTGGAGAGCGCAACGGAATCCACATCATCAACCTTGACCAGACGCTTGAGCGTATTGAGGTTGCTTATGCATTCATTCGCGATCTTGTCGCAAATGGTGGAACTGTATTGTTCGTCGGAACAAAGAAGCAGGCACAAGATCCAATCCGTAGCTACGCCGAAAAAACCGGCATGTACTACGTGAACGAACGTTGGTTGGGCGGAATGCTCACCAACTTCGAAACAATCTCAAAGCGTGTTGCAAAAATGCAAGAGTACGAGCGCATGATGGCATCAGGTGAATTTGAAGCCATGCCAAAGAAGGAAGCACTTCTTCTTACTCGTGAACTCGACAAACTGCAGAAGAACCTTTCCGGTATTTCGCACTTGGCTCGTCGCCCAGACGCAATTTTCGTACTTGACACCGTCAAAGAGCACATTGCAGTAACAGAAGCCAACAAGCTTGGAATTCCTGTTGTCGCAGTTGTTGACTCAAACGTTGACCCTGATCTCATTCAGTTCCCAATTCCTGGAAACGATGATGCAATTCGATCAAACGACCTTCTTACTCGTGTTATCTCAGAAGCAATTATCGAGGGTCGCTTCATTGCACAGAAGCGCAATCCTGCTGCAGCAGCAACTGAAGTTGCACCAGTTGAGCGCACAGCAGAAGAGAACGCAGTGTTTGAAGCACAGCAGGCAGACGCTCGTCGTCAAGCAGCAGAAGCTCAAGCATCTCGTGAAGCCCGTTTGTCAGCACCAAAGCCAGCCGAACCAGCAGCGGAGTAGTCATGTCATATACAGCAAAAGATGTTCAGAGTCTTCGCCAAACAACTGGCGCAGGAATGATGGACTGCAAAAAAGCACTTGAAGAAAATGGTGGCGAGATTGAAGCTGCAAAGCAGTGGCTTCGCGAAAAAGGTCTTGCCGCAAGTGCAAAGCGCGACGACCGCGAAAATGCACAAGGTGTGGTCACGATCATTGTTGAGTCAACTCGCGCATCAATCATCAAATTGAAGTGCGAAACAGACTTTGTTGCTTCAAGTGATGGCTTTAAGGCAGCGGCTGATGCATTGGCACAGTCAATCCTTGAAAAAGGTGAAGCTGGTCTTGCTGATCATTCAACAACAATCGATGACTTGAAGATCACGTTGAAAGAAAAGATCGAAGTGGGCGAAACAATTCGCTTCGAAGCTGCCTCTGGCAACGTTCTTGATTTTTACAACCACATTCAAGGTGGTCGTGGCGTCAATGGCGTCATCGTTGAAATGTCCGGAGCTACTCAAGAAATTGCGCACGACGTTGCGGTACACATCGCTTTCGCTCGTCCCCGCTATTTGCGCCGTGAAGACGTTCCTGCAGATGTTGTTGAAAAAGAGCGTGCAACACTTGAAATCGTTACTCGTAACGAAGGAAAGCCTGAACAGGCAATTGCCAAAGTTGTCGAAGGTCGCGTTAACGGTTTCTTCAAAGACATTTGCCTTCTTGAACAGCCATACGCCAAGGACGACAAACTCAGCATCGCTCAGTTCATCGGTTCTGCTCAGATCGTGCGTTTCGCACAGGTAGAGATCGGCTGACATGTCCACTCGGCCCGCTTGGTCACGCATTGTGCTGAAACTTTCGGGTGAAGCACTTGCTGAACCGTCGGGTTTCGGACTTGATAGCAGTGTTCTGTCGCAAGTTGCTGAAGAAGTTCGTGAAGCTCGCGAAGAACTAGGTACTGATATCGCCATCGTTGTTGGCGGTGGAAACTTCTGGCGTGGCCTTAAAGGTGCCGGTCAAGGTATGGACCAGGCGCAAGCTGACTACATGGGAATGTTGGCAACGGTAATGAACGGCCTTGCATTGCAAGACGCTCTTGAACGTGCTGGTCAACATTCTCGGGTAATGAGTGCCATTGAGATGCCAAAGATCGCAGAGCCATATATTCGTCGTCGCGCAGAGCGCCACCTTGAAAAAGGTCGTGTTGTCATCCTTGCTGGTGGAACAGGTAACCCCTTCTTCACTACAGACACAGCCGCCGCATTGCGGGCTGCCGAAATTGATGCACAAGTCATTTTGAAGGGCACCCACTCTGGGGTTGACGGTGTGTACACAGCGGATCCAAAGCTTGATAAGACAGCCACTCGATATGACCGAATTAGTCATATGGATGTCATTACCAAGGGTCTCAAAGTCATGGACTCGAC
>CALPPK020000172.1 GCA_943325435.2 Bifidobacterium breve | reverse complement strand
GGGGCTGTTTGTCCACAACTGGCCGTCAGAATTACTGCAGCAATTAATGAAGCAATACGTCGCATTCTCTACTCATTTGGTCGAACGCGAATGAGGCCCTCTTGTACAACGGTGACTGCCAAGTGTCCGTCTTGCGTGAAGATTGAACCGCCGGCAAGGCCGCGTGAGTTCGATGTAGAGATTGCGTGCTGGTCATATAAATGCCATTGGTCTGCACGGAATGGGCGATGGAACCACATTGCATGGTCGAGGCTTGCCATCTGAATTCCGCCCTCGTTCCAACCGAGGCCATGTGGCAGTAGGGCAGTGTCGAGAAGTGTCATGTCGCTTGCATACGTAGCAATGCAGGCATTCAGTACTGGATCATCTGGCAAGGTGCCGTCGGCACGCAACCACACGCGTTGACCAGCTGATTCAATGCCGGAACGATTGATTGGTTCACCATCGGGATAGCGCAGGTCAATGGGGCGCGGATGGTCGTACCAATCACCGATTTCTTCCTTGTGTGGCTCCATTCGAGTTTTGAAGTCGGGAAGAGTTTCAGGATCAGGAAGACCAAGGGGTGCAGGAATCTGCCAATCGAGGCCAGGTTCATATGCATGAAAACTTGCCTGAAGGTTGAAAATAACTTCGCCGTGCTGAATAGCGACAACGCGTCGAGTGGTGAAGCTTCTTCCGTCGCGAAGGCGGTCTACCTGATACAAAATTGGGGCGGCAGGATCGCCAGGACGCAAGAAATAAGCGTGAAGAGAATGAACATGTCGTGCATTTTCATCGACGGTGCGTGATGCAGCTACAAGTGATTGACCAGCAACTTGACCGCCGAATACGCGAACACGATTTTCGATCGGGGAGACTCCGCGAAAGAGGTTGACTTCAATTGATTCCAGATCGAGCAATGTGACGAGTTCATCAAGTGGTGTGGCCATCACCCCATAGTAGGGTCGAATCGTGTCAATATCGCCGCTCAATTCAGAACTTCGTCGTCATGCATTAGCTGCTCGAGGGTTTATGCCTGAAGATGAGGGTGATGCCTTGTATGCAGCAGCAGTGCTTGCCGCACAAGCAGTACCAAATGCACCTTTTGTGGAAGTGGGTTCGTACTGTGGGCGTTCAACTGTGTGGTTGGGCGGTGCTGCACGAGAATCCGATACGACACTGTTCGCGATTGACCATCACTTTGGAAGTGAAGAGAATCAACCGGGCTGGGAGTGGCACGACACTTCGTTGGTTGATCCACGAACAGGCCGCATGGATACGTTGCCGTTTTTTCGATCCACAATTCTTGACGCGGGGCTCGCAGATTCGGTAGTCACCATGGTTGGCGATTCACCAACAATTGCCCGCCATTGGACAACACCTCTTGCATTTTTATTCATTGATGGTGGACATGGTGTTGAGCCTGCAACATTGGATTACCAATTGTGGACACCGCGCGTTTCGCTGGGTGGAACGCTTGCAATCCACGATGTGTTTCCGAACCCAGATGATGGTGGTCGGCCGCCATACGAGAACATTTATCTTCCTGCAATCGAAAGTGGATTGTTTGAAGATGTCAGCGCAACAGGTTCGTTGCGCGTATTGCGCCGAATCTAAAGAGCGCGAGCTTTTAAGTGCGCATTACGACGCACCATTGGCTGCGTGAAAAGCGTTGAGGCTGGTGAGCCCCCACTAATTGCATCCGCAGCAAGGATGATTGCAGCAGCGGTGTACGCACTGTATTCATCGGCAGGAAAACGAACGATTGTTTTTTCTGGCTCAGCTGGATACACAATGCCAGTCCAGTACGCGCCATCTTCACGACGGTGCGGCATAGTCCACAGAACTAGTTGACGCGCGATGTCACGGTCGCCTGCTGCGCAATGTGCGATGGCGCACTCGCTCGTTTCGGCTGCAGTAACCCATTGTTCGTCATCAACACAACGCACTCCACGGTCATCAAGAACGAAGCGGTCCCATCCTTCAGCAAGGCGAGCTTTAGCGCGGGCTCCGGTCATTGCACCGGTGAGAACGGGGTAGTACCAGTCCATTGCCCATCGCGCCTTTGGCTCAAATGCGCCAAGGTCTGTTGCGATGAGGTGATCAATTGCATCTGCAGCTGCTGTCCACTCGGGTTGTGAATCACCAAGAAGATCGCCGAGTGCTGCACCGCAGTGGAGAGCGTGGCGGATGCTGGATGAACCAGTGAGAAGTGCGTAGTCCCATGGCTTTGCGTCTGTTTCGCGCGCCCAAATGATGGAACCATTCTCGCGGCGCATCGAAAGCACCCACGAGAGCGCCTTGCGAACGGTTGGCCACAATTCTGAAACAGCAGCAAGGTCGCGCGTGCACAGCCAGTGAGTCCATACGCCAACTGCAATGTATGCAGTGACATTGGTGTCTAGCTTGGCGTCTTCAATTGTTCCGCTTGGCATGTAGTAGTTGAACCACGAACCATCTTCATGCTGAATGTCCGCAAGCCATTTGTACGCAGAAAGAGCTGCTTCATCACGGCCCATGATGTTGAGAGCCATGGCGGTTTCAACATGGTTCCATGGGTCACAGTGACCATTCGGGTACCAAGGAATCATTCCGTTTGGTAACTGCAATGCCTGAATTGAATCTGCGGTGCGCGCTAGGTCAGCAGTAGTGAGGATTCCTGGAAGATGAGGCATGGAACGTGCGGTCATACTGATGCTCCAACGGTAAGTGGCTTACGTGAGTACACAACGAAACTTTTACCCATGAGCGGGCTGAGTGCGCGCTCGGCAACTTGCATAGAGCGGGGCTGAGTCATGATGTCCCACTCGAGAAACTCGCGGTACTTCTTCACCAATGAATGATCGTTGTTGCGTGGACCAACTGCACACTTCAGCCACCAATACGGTGAGTGCAGAGCGTGTGCATGGTGGCTATCAGTTACTTCAAGTCCGGCAGAACGAAGTTTTGCTTTCAGTTCCGTAGCTGAGTAGATACGAACATGGCCACCGACGCTCTTTGGCGCATGGTATTCATCAGACAACATCCAGTTGATCTTCTCTGGCCACCACGAGGGGACAGTGACACCAAGAGAACCGCCTGGCTTCAAAACGCGATGAAGTTCTGAAAGGACACTGACATCATCTTGAATATGTTCGAGAACTTCAGAAGTGACAACACAATCAAAGGTGTTGTCTTCGAAAGGGAGCTTGGTGGCATCACCACGAAGAACTCCTCCGAATGCCTTTTCGGTGATTTCTTTCGCCTCGAGCATTGCGCCAAAAGTATTGCGAGTCATCACAACTTCATCTGATGCATAGTCAAGAGCAAACACAGTTGCTCCTTGGCGTGCTGCTTCAAATGCATGACGTCCGAAACCAGCACCTGCATCAAGAAATTTGTCACCAGGACGAAGGCCGAGGCGATTAAAACGAATTGTCAACATGTCAGCGACGCTTTTCTAGTTTGGCGCGATTATGGGGCATATCGAGCACTTCGCGGTATTGCTCGACTGTAAGTTCTGCACAGTGTTTCCATGTCCAACGTGAAATGACTCGTTGACGACCTGCTTCACCAATTCGTGCGCGCAGTTCGGCGCTGTCGAGACCAGTAGCAATTACTGCCGCTAGCGCTTCTGCATTTGCGGCAGGGCATTGCAACACGGTGTCGTTATGAGTTCCGGTGACTTCAGGTAATGCGCCTCCATCAGTAGCAACTAGGCAAATGCCAGTGCTCATGGCTTCAATTGCGGGAAGGCTGAAACCCTCATACAAGCTTGGTACAACAGCCAGTTCTGCTTCTGCGTACAACTCAACGATGCGTTCATCAGTAACGCCAGATACGAAGTCGATATGTGGGCGTAGCCCGAGCGAATCAATAAGGTCCATGCTGTGGCCCGGACGAGGCTTACCAATAATGGTGAGACGAATATCGCGGTCTTTGCGTAGGACGGCCATGGCTTCAAGTAAGTAGGACAAACCCTTCAGTGCAACGTCGGCTGATGCAGTGGTGATGAGGCGCCCAGGTTCGCGCGCAATGTGCGGTTGTGGCTTGAACAAATCAGGATCAACCCCGACAGGCACAAGACGCATGCGATCGCGTGAGACACCCATGTCCTTATTGATGTCAGTGATGCTGTTTTCACTGACGACAACAATGCGCGGCATCTTGCTCGCAACTTTTCCTTGCATGTCAACGAATGAATACCAGCGACCAACAGAGCGACGCTTCCATCGGCTCGGTGCATGACTCATTTCCAATTCACGATCTTTAGTGATGGGGTGGTGCAACGTGACGATTGTTGGAATGATCTTTTCAATCTTCAAAATGTCCCAACCGAGGCACTGGTTGTCATGTACTAAGTCAAAGTCGTTCACGCGTGGAGTCAGTGTGCGAAGTGCACGCTTTGAAAAGGCAAGTGGTTCAGAAAACTGACCTGTCATAAAACGAGCGGTCTCTACAACATCTGGCCATGTCTTAATTTCCCAATACGCAGGTACGCGACCCGGATACGTGTCATTAAAAATGTCGAGGCTTGGAAGCTTGTGCATCGTGATGCGATCATCAAGAACTGGGTATGGCTGTCCACCAAAAACTTCTACAGAGTGTCCGAGATCAGCAAGTGCCTTCGTGAGGTGACG
>CALPPK020000171.1 GCA_943325435.2 Bifidobacterium breve | reverse complement strand
TGTCTTCGGGTGTTTTTGTCATGTTTGCCATCATGGTTACTTCGGCTGCAACGCTCGGCTCTCATGGCATCACGCAAATTGGTACGGCCGAACAAGCAGCACAAGCGTTAGAGCCACTTGCAGGGTCAATGGCCAAATGGCTCTTCACGTTAGGAATTCTGGGTACTGGCTTATTGGCAGTTCCAGTATTGGCTGGTTCAACGTCGTATGCGCTTTCAGAAACGTTCGGATGGCGAGAAGGACTCAGCCTCAAGATGTCGCAGGCGAAAGCGTTCTATCTGGTGATCTTTGCATCAATGATGGTGGGCTTGTCGATGAATTTCATCGGGTTTAACCCAGTACGCGCGCTGTATTGGTCTGCAGTTCTGAACGGACTTGCAGCTCCGCCGCTGATCATCATGATTTTGCTGTTGTCGCGTAAACCTCATGTACTTGGGGAACATGTCAGTGGACGAGTGTCAACAACTCTTGTTTCGCTTGCAGCAATATTCAGCACCGTGTTACCAGTGCTGTATCTCTTCGCGAAATAGTTACGGAATCAGTAGTACGCGACCGAATGCCTTACGGCTTTCGATATGGCGGTGTGCACCGGCAGCATCTGACAACGGGAATGTCGAGTCAATAACGACTGTCAACTCCTTCTTGGCGATGCGAGCAATAAGACTCTCAATCATTGGGTGAGTACGGGTTGGGTTCATTGCCATCTCAGCCCCAAGGAAAACACCAGTGATTGATGCGTTCTTGCCCATGATTGCGCCGATTTCTGGCGGACGTGGTTCACGACCTGCGCGACCAACCCAACTAATGCGACCGCGGTACGCCAACATGGCAACGCTGCCTTCCAATGTTGAACCACCAACAGAGTCAACGACCAAGTTCACGCCTGCACCATTTGTGTATTCCAAAACTTCTTTTGCTGCATCTACTTTTGTGTAGTTAATGCCGTGGTCAAGTCCGTATTCCTTCAAACGTTCAAGGCGCTCATCGCTTGATGCTGTTGCAAGCACAGTTGCACCAGCAGCTTTTGCCAACTGAATACCTGCGAGGCCAACACCACTTGCTCCGGCTTGAATGAGAACAGTTTCACCAGCTTTCAAACGACCGAATTCAAATAAGCAATCATCAGCTGTTCCGAATTCAATTGGGATTCCTGCGGCTTCTTGCAATGACAAACCAGCTGGCACTGCCCACACTGATCCAGCGGGAACACTGATGACTTCAGCATGTGATCCGAATCCCATAGTGGCAACAACTTGTTGTCCTTTTGTAAACGCGGTGACCCCTTCGCCAACTTCACGCACAATGCCCGCTGCTTGGTAACCAACGATGTGAGGCTTGGTCGCTAATGCACCACCAGTTCTGTTCAGTGTGTCACCACCTTGAATTGCAATTGCAGCAACATCGATTAGTACACCACCTGGGCGCAATAGTGGCTCGGCCACATCTTCGTACTTAAGGACCTCAGGTCCGCCAGTCTGGTAATAAACAGCAGCTTTCATGCAGGTGACGCTACTTCTAGTTGTGTCGTATGTGATTACTGGGCAATGCGCAATACAAAAGCCACTTTGTTGCGTGGCATTGGCGGAAAGTTGACTGTGTTTCCGTGTCGAACAAGTGGGCCAGAATGCCCGAGCAGTGAGACGTTGCCATCAGGAAGATTCTCAATACTGATACTGACATCGGGGGAGTCGCCCAGAACGATGGCGTAGACATTGTTGTCTTGATCTTGTGTGAGACGAACTGTTTGGCCATTGGTTGTGACAAGCCTTGAAACGGCATATGGGCGCGTGTCGAAGATTGAAGCGCCATTGACGTCCAGCCACGCGCCTATGTCTTGAAGCCGTTGAATCTGTTCACGAGGCACTTCACCGTTAGCCATCGGCCCGATGTTGAGCAGTAGATTCCCACCATCTGCAACCGCATTAATGAGTAAGTGAATCAGTTCCTCTGATGATGCATAAGTTGAATCATCATCTAATGCGTTGTAACCAAAGCTTCTGCCGATTCCCCTGCACACTTCAAACTTTTTGTTCGGAACAGTAAGACCTGAGGAATACTCAGGTGTGATGTAGTCGGCATGGGTTGTTCCGGTAGCAACACCAATCATGTCGAAGCGATCATTCACAACGCCATCTGGATTGTGATTGAAATACTCGGCCATGAATTGCATCGCAGCCGCCCCACCACCAGGCCAGCCGACGTCATTCCACAACAAGTCAGGGCTGTATCGCTGAATCAGTTCGCGGTAATGGGCAGTTGCATATTCGGCATACTCCAGAGTCTGCGGCGTAGCAAGAAACATGCTCATCCATCCGTTGTAGCCGAGCCCTTGAAACG
This sequence comes from Bifidobacterium breve, assembly GCA_943325435.2. The sequence goes on along the minus strand of CALPPK020000171.1, from coordinate 2,265 downwards.
TGACATCAAGTCCGCCGCAGTAGTACAGGCCAATGCGCATGCCGGCATTACGCGCCGCCTCACATGCTTCACCAACCAAATCTCGGGGTGATGTATACATCGGACCTTTGTTGGGGTTGTGCAAAGTTGTTGGCCACATGATTGCGCCATCAATATGGCGCGTACCCATGACGCAGTACCTCGCACCTGAGGCTACGAATAGTTGTTCCCACTCTCTTGGATTCCATTGTTCTGTCTCAGCAAAGAACTCACCAACGAACTCGTCATATGGTTTGTCTCCATACACGGCTGTATGATGTTTCTGCACAGATGAACCTTCAATAGCAAGTGAGTTCACGTACCACTCTGCATACGGAGATTCCCGAAACGCTGTTTCTTCTCCATATTTCGTGGTCTGTTCAAACAAGTCTTCAGACAATGGTGCATATGCAGGCACTGAGGCCGGATACCAGTGAATGAAAATCCCGAACTTGGCATCATCAAACCATTGCGGCAGTTCGCGCGCCTGTAGTGATTCGATTGTTCCTTCGAACTGGCTCATTTCCCCACACTATTGGTGTGAAAACGTGCAGTCAGTAATCAGACGGTGAGAGGCTTTGCAAGGCGCAACGTTGCCAGTTCAGCTGGGGCGGAGAGCCCAGCTAATGCAATGTCGTAATCAGGTAACTCATAGACATCACCATCGTCAGTAATCATGATGAACCTGTCAAAGTTCGCAAGGAATGTGCGGTCATGGCTTACTGCAATCACAGTGCCTTCGAAACCTTCTATTGCACGCTCGAGAGCTTCAGATGAATCAATGTCAAGGTTGTCAGTTGGCTCATCAAGCAGCAACACGTTGTGACCAGCAAGTTCGAGGCTCAAAATTTCAAGACGCGCTTTTTGTCCACCTGACAATGTCTGGAATTCTTGACGGGCATTGTTGCGCAAGCCGTAGCGGGCGAGTGCCCCCATTGATTTCTGTTCGTCACTCAATCTGTCGCGAACAATCTCTATGCATTCACGCCCGTGGAACTCGGGTCTGTCGTTCACTTGGTTGAACATGCCTACTGAAGTGCGTGGTCCAAACGTAATGTCGCCCATTAGGCCTTCTGCTTTGCCATTCAGCGCATTAAGCAAGTGAGTCTTTCCTGTTCCGTTCGGGCCAATCAGTCCAAGTCGTTCCCCAAAATGCACTTCATCGGAAAACGGCATGAACAAATCACCGATAGCAACTGCTTCGAACTTCACAACGCGACGTGCAGAGTCTGCACCGCGGAAGCGAACATAACTCTGTTGGTCTGCAACTGGCGGAGGAGGCGGCCCGGCCTTTACAAACTTTTCCCAGCGCGTTTCTGCGCCATTCGCCTTCGTTGCATTCTTAAAGTTCTGTGCAGCTCGCTGCTTCATGATCTTCATGTGATGAAATAGCCGACGCTCTTCATCATTCCATCGCTTCAAATCATCGCCCAATAATTCCTGACGCTTCTGTCGCGCTTCGGGGAACGTCACGTATGAACCGCCGTGCACCCATGCGCCTGAACCCTCAACAGCAATGATCTTTGTTGCCACACGCTCCAACAATGTGCGGTCATGGCTCACCATCAGAATCGTGCTCTTGCACGCCTTGATCTGTTCTTCCAACCAACCGCGCGTTGGAATATCTAGGTAGTTATCTGGTTCATCTAGAAACAGCACGTCAGCACCGGATGTCAGTAACAAGTCAAGAACTAGACGCTTGCGTTCTCCACCAGACAACTGGCTGACTAAGCGAGTTGCAAAGTTATCAACGGGTGTCTTCACGCTGCGTTGCGCTGATGCTGCCCACTGGGTCTCAAGGTCATACCCGCCAAGGTCGCCCCAGTCGCCAAGTGCTTCGGCATATTTCATGCCGTCGTCTTCACCACTCATCATTGCTTTTTCAGCAGCGAATAGTTTCTTTCCCGCTTCACGAAGTGCAGTTGGTGCAACTTCAATCAACATGTCACGCAAACTGTCATCAGGTCGGCTCATACCAACGTCCTGAGTCATCTGGAGGAACGTGCCACCGATACTGAACTCACCATCGTCTGCTTCATATTGGCCAGTGAGAATTTTCAGAATTGTTGATTTGCCAACACCATTAGGCCCAACGATTGCTGCGTGCTCACCAGGGGAGACACCAAAGCTGACATCGAAGAACAGTTGGTCGGCGCCAGGAGGCGAATATGCCAATTCAGATACAACAATGCTGCTCACGGCTATCCAGTATGGCGAGAAGTACAGTCAATGAGGTGCCGAATCCCG
>CALPPK020000170.1 GCA_943325435.2 Bifidobacterium breve | reverse complement strand
GTAGACCAATAGAGAATCAGCATGGTGTTTTGTGGCAACATCAATACGTGGCGTTTAGAGATGGAGACGGGTGGGTGCTGTGCACCAGGTGTCAATCCCGCCATTGGGGACTCCACGGCGCAGCCGGACTATTGCTCGTGCGCACTGACCTTGAGATTCCTTGTGTCCTTCTTCAATTGCGAGCTGCATGGACCCATGGCGGAGGCACGTGGGCACTGCCAGGCGGCGCGCTTGATTCACATGAAGACTCAGTAACTGCTGCAGCACGTGAAGCTCATGAAGAAGCAGGCATCGAACCTCAGCACCTTGAATTCAAAGCGGTCTTTTCTGATGACCATGGCAACTGGCGTTACGACACTGTGATTGCTCACACCACAACCGATGCAGGTGCATACGAAGCGAATGCCGAATCTGATGACTTGCGATGGGTGCCCGTTGACGAAGTGGGCCTCTTTGATCTTCATCCGGGCTTACGTAACACGTGGCCCGTTTTGATTGATCATGTAAAGACATCTCTTCAGAACTAGTTCGCCATGCGCAAAAGAACTCTGTACCTACTTCAAGCCACGACTGCCCTTGGTGGCATGGGCTACGGCGTCATGTTTACGGTGCTTGATGATTTCCGCGACAAGTACGGAATCACTGAAGCACAACTAGGCATCATTGTCGGAGTCGGTTTCATCACAGGGTTTCTGTCACAAATCTTGTTTGCCCCACTGGCAGACAAGGGCCACGCGAAGAAACTTGTGATGACCGGCATAGCAATTGAAATAGTCGGGACCTTGTTTATGGCCTTTGGCCAAGCATTTCTTCCGTTGATAATCGGACGGCTACTTGCAGGTTTCGGGGTTGGTATCTCCGAACCTGCTTTACGACGCATTCTTATTTTGTCTGATCCAGAACGAATGGGTCAGAACCTAGGTCTCATCGTTAGTGCAAGTGTGGCGGGCTTCACTGCAGGCCCCATCGTGTCTGCCCTCACTGCAGACACACTCGGAATCGCTGCGCCGTTTTTGATTGTCGCAGTGCTGTTGGTTGTTGTTGCTTTCGGACTGTTCAACTTGCAATTTCAGGAAGCAAATATTGAAGACGCGCCAACACAGAGGTTGGCCTTTGACATGTTGCGTATTCGCCCACTTGCCGGTGCAATCGTGATTGGCCTTGCGCTCTTCGCAATGATCGGCACATTCGACGCAGTGTGGTCAGTCATGATGGACGACATGAAGGCACCCACATGGGTGGCGAACCTTGGAATCAGTTTGTTTGCGCTACCGATGATCTTCCTGGCTCCGCGTGGTGGCCGACTAACGCAAAAAGTTGGACCATTCAAGGCAAGCATGACGGGGTTATCCATTGGGGCCATATGTCTTGTGATGTACGGAACACTGTGGTCGCCCTACCCCATGCTCGCAATTGGAATCATTCATGGCGTCGTTGATGGACTCACGATTACCGGCGGCTCAGCAGCTGTTGCATTAGTAGCCCCGCGTGAGCGTCTTGCTTCAGCACAGGGTTTATACGGTGGACTTCAAACCTTGACTGGCGGAATCGCGGCGGTGTTAGCCGGCACGGCCTATGGAATAATCGGAAGAGCAACCTTCATTTGGTGCGCAGTTGCAATGTTGTTATTCATTGCTACTGGCGCATGGCTGGCAAAAGACAGCCTGCATATCACGGGTTCTGACAACCCAATTGATGCGTAACTAGCGCACTGCTTGAATTGCTGACCACACATTGAAAGATGTGCACGGCATATCAATATGTGTGACACCCAAGTGGCTCACAGCATTTACAACTGCGTTATGAACTGCGGGAGTTGCCCCGATTGTTCCGGCCTCACCAATTCCCTTTGCACCCAATGGGTTGCGCGGTGTTGGTGTTTCCATTGGAACACGTTCAAAACTTGGCAATTCAGCAGCGGAGATAAACCCGTAGTCAGCAAGGTTTGATGTGATGGGGTTGCCATCTGGGTCATAGGCAATGACTTCAAGAAGTGCTTGCGCAACACCCTGAGCGATACCGCCGTGTACCTGACCATCAACCAACAACGGGTTGATGATTGTTCCCGCATCATCGCATGCAATATGACGTGCAACAACAACTGAACCGGTCTCTACATCTACTTCAACAACACACACATGCGTTCCGAACGGGAATGTTGCACCTTCAGGTACGTAATCCACTTCAGCTTCCAACGGTGCATCAATTTCAATCATGAGTTCAGCCCACGTGCGTGCTGGAGTTGGTGAACCCTTGACATGGAATGCTCCACGAACCGTGTCGATGATGACATCTTCCACTGCTGCTTCCAGCAAATCTGCAGCACGTTGACGAGCTTTCTCAATTACTGATTCAGCAGCCAACTTTGCAGCACTTCCACCGACCTGCAGCGAGCGTGAACCACCTGTGCCGCCACCTCTGTCAACATCATCAGTGTCGCCAAAACGAAACTCAATCTTGTCCATCGGAATACCAGTAGTTTCTGAAACAATCATCGCCCATGCAGTGTGATGGCCTTGGCCGTGTGAGCTTGAACCAGTACGCACAATTGCGCCACCATCAGCTTTGATTTCGACTGAACCATAATCGCCTGAGCCCATGGGGTTTGTTGTCTCAACATACGATGCGATACCAATGCCAATTTGCACTGGGTCGTTACTGTCACGACGCTTCTTTTGTTCAACCAGTAGTTGGTCGTAGCCAGCAGCATTCAACGCAAGTTCAAGAGCTGCTGCGTATTCACCAGAGTCATACTTGGCACCCATAGAAGTTGTGAGCGGGAAGTCTGACGGTGCAATGTAGTTACGACGACGAACCTCAGCTGGGTCGATGCCACAGACGCGAGCGAACTCATCAATTGTGCGTTCGATTGCTGCAGTTGCTTCAGGACGACCAGCACCACGGTATGCAACCGTTGGTGTCGTGTTAGTAACAACTGAGTTTGATTCAAACTGCACATTGGCAATGTCGTACACGCCACCAGCCATAAGGCGAGTCATATACGGCAGCACTGCGCCTGCACGGGCATATGCACCTGCATCTTGCAAAAGGTCAAGACGGTATGCAGTGATACGGCCATCGCGCGTACCACCCATGCGAGTGCGTTGACGTTGCGCACGACCATGGCCCATGGCCAACATGTTCTCGGTACGTGATTCGGTCCAACGAACTGGCACTCCGAGTTTGCGTGTTGCCCAACCCACAAGAATTTCTTCAGGGTAGACACCAGATTTTGCACCAAAGCCACCACCAACGTCTGGTGTAATGACACGAACTTGTGATTTATCTAAACCGAAGACTTCAGCTAATCCATCACGGGCGCCATGCGCACCCTGACTACATGCCCACTGCGTTAAACGTGTGCCATCCCATGTGGAGACGCAAGAGCGCACTTCCATTGGAGCAGGAGCCACACGTTGGTTTTCAATGACAAGATCTACAACTACTTCACAATCAGCAAAAATATCGTCGTTGCTGCGTGCTGCAAATGTAAGAACCACATTGGTCTCAGCATCTGGGTGTAACAACACTCGGTTAGAAAATGAATCATCCATGTCAAGAACCGCTTCAAGCGGCTCGTAGTCAACAATCACTGTTTCGGCTGCATCTACACCAGATGTTTTGTCTTCACTGACGACAATTGCCACAAGATCGCCTACATAGCGGACCGTGTCGATTGCCAAATACGGAAACAACATCGCCTTATTCATCATGCCGTTGGCTGGACCAGCTGGTGCGATATCAATATCCGCTGCTGTCCACACGGCACGAATGCCTGGCATTGAAAGCGCCTCTGACGCATCAATGCTGAGAAGTCGAGCATGCGCCATTGATGAACGAACAAATGTGAGGTGCAAAGCGCCTGGCATTGGCAAGTTGGCAATATAGGTTCCCTCGCCCGTTAGGAAACGTGGGTCTTCAATTCGAACAACTCGAGTACCAAGGATGCTCATGCTGTCCAACCGCCGTCAACAACAAACTCTGATCCTGTTGAATACGCGCTGTCATCACTGCCGAGATACAGCGCAAGACGAGCAACGTGAATGGGTTCAGCTTCGTAGCCAAGTGGAATACGTGTACGCACTGCTTCACGAACACCTTCGCCGGCGGCATCAAATGTTTGCAGCATTGGAGTATCAATGATTCCAGGATGAATTGAGTTCACACGAACACCAAACGGTGCCAATTCTTTTGCAACACCTTTTGTCATGCCGCGTACTGCCCACTTGCTTGCACCATACGCAAGGAAACCAGGCGTGCCACTAAGGCCAGCGACTGATGAAATATTCACGATGCTCCCCTTGCCGCGATTCACCATATGTGGAGCAACAGATTTCATGCCAAGAAATACTCCGGTGACGTTGATGTCCATTGTGCGAGTGAACGCAGGAAGTGTTGTGTCAAGAACTGATCCCCGCTCGAAAATTCCGGCGTTGTTTACAAGAATGTCGATCTGGCCATATGTCTCAAGTACTGAAGCAACGACTGCATTCCAGTCATCTTCGCTGGTGACATCGTGATGAAGAAAGACACATTTAGAACCATCTGGTGAGAGGCGCTTGGCGGTCTCCTGCCCTACAGAATCAAGTACGTCACTAATGACGACACGAG
>CALPPK020000169.1 GCA_943325435.2 Bifidobacterium breve | reverse complement strand
TGGAACGAATTGGTTATAACGGAGCAACACCCTGTCCTGGCTTTGCCCCGCATGCATTCGTTGAGTTACATATCGAACAGGGGCCTGTTTTGGAAAAAACAGATGTGACCATCGGCGCGGTCACGGGAGTGCAAGGAATCAGCTGGCAGGAAGTAACCATCACAGGCCAGTCCAACCATGCAGGAACCACGCCAATGAGCATGCGTAAAGACCCCGGCTATGTAGCAGCGAAGATTTCTGTATTCCTTCGCGATTTGGCTGACCGATACAAAGGCGACCAGGTGTGCACTGTTGGAAAGATTGATCTTTTCCCCAACTTGATCAACGTGATTCCCGCAAAGGCAGTATTGACACTCGATGTTCGTAACACTGATGAAGACATCCTTTCTCGGGCAGAACGAGAAATCTCAGAATTCATGGCGGTGCTGTCACTAAGTGAAGGCGTTGACATTACAAGCCGCTCGCTTGCGCGTTTCGAGCCTGTGATTTTTCATCCCCAAGTTATTGACATTGTGGAAAAGGTTTCTACCTCAAAGTCTCCATCGGTGCGCCGAATGCCAAGCGGTGCTGGGCACGATGCGCAGATGCTTGCGCGCGTCTGTCCGTCCGCAATGATTTTCGTGCCGAGCGTTGAAGGAATCAGTCATAATCCTGCTGAATTCACTGAACCTGAAGATTTAGTGATGGGTACAAACATCTTGCTTCAAGTACTCGTCGAACTTTCACACATTGAGGAGTTTGAATCATGACAAGAATCATCACTGTTGGCGCTGCACAACTAGGTCCTATTCAAAAGGACCACACTCGACAACAAGTTGTCGCACGTCTCATTGATCTACTGCGTAAGGCTCATTCAGCCGGTTGCGATTTGGTTGTATTTCCAGAGCTAGCGCTCACAACATTTTTCCCTCGATGGTTCGTAGAGAATATCTCAGAGACTGATCATTACTACGAGACCGAGATGCCCTCTCCAGTGACAGCTCCCCTTTTCGATGAAGCAAAGAAATTGGGCATCGGTTTTTGCCTCGGATATGCGGAGTTGACACCAAAAGGTGAGCGATTCAACACGCAGATACTTGTTGAGAAAGACGGAACTGTTGTAGCGAAGTATCGCAAAGTTCATATTCCTGGACATGAGGAACACGAGCCAGACAGAGCCTTTCAACATGCAGAGCGTTATTACTTCACGCCATCAAACGAAGGCTTCGGCGTGTGGAAGGCTTTTGGTGCACGCGTGGGAATGATGATCTGTAACGACAGACGTTGGCCAGAGTCCTACAGAGTGATGGGTCTTCAGGGAGTTGAACTAATTCTGTGTGGCTACAACACTCCTATTCACTACATTCCAGATCCGAGCCAGGACATTCTTCAAGGCTTTCACAATGCTCTCGTGATGCAATCGGGTGCATACCAAAATGGAACATGGGTCGTAGGAGTAGCCAAGGCTGGTGTTGAAGAAGGCGTTGATTCTCTCGGACAGAGCATGATTGTTGCGCCATCAGGTCAGATAGTTGCTCAAGCGCTAACTACTGATGACGAACTACTCGTTGCACATTGCGATATGGACTGGTGCCAGAAGTACACGAAAACTCTTTTCGATTTTGACCGCTACCGCAGACCAGAGGTTTATACGCGTATCACCGCTCAACGCGGAGTGGAACTGGATTAACAATGTCCTTTGAGACCCGAGCGATGGTATGCGCCCACCATCATTTGTATTCATCGCTTGCACGAGGCATGCCCGCCCCAGATGTAACACCAGACTCGTTTTTATCATTACTTGAAAATGTCTGGTGGAAGCTGGACGTAGCGCTCGACTTCGAAACTCTGTACTGGTCGGCTGCACTTGGGGCGGCCGAGGCGCTATGCAACGGCACTACCGCGATAATCGATCATCATGAGTCTCCAATGGCAATCGATGGAAGCCTCGACGTCATTGCTGATGCGTGTTCAATGGTCGGGATCAAAGCAAATCTGTCATACGGCATCACTGATAGATGGGACGGCACTACTCTTCGTTCGAAAGTTAGTCCACTGTCTCCCATGACTGACGGAGCTACTCGAGGCCTTCGTGAGAATGAGCGCTTTTTGCGTTCAGGTGGTCGCGGCATGGTCGGGGTACATGCATCATTTACATGCACAGACGAAACACTCGAAGGCGCAGCAGCTCTTGCGGAATCTATGAATACAGGAGTACATATCCATGTCGCTGAGGGTCTAGACGATAAAGAGGCAGGCACTCGTCTTCAAGACCTAGCAAATGAAAAGTGGCTACTGATACATGCGGTTCATCTAGATTGCGATCTACCGGGCACCATTGTTCATAATCCCCGATCAAACATGAACAATTCAGTCGGCTATGCGAATCCTGTTCGCTTTTCAAATGATGTCGCATTAGGAACCGACGGAATAGGTGCTGACATGCTTGAAGAAGCACGCCTCGCATACGTACGCCTACGTGAGTCAGATGTGACCCAAACGCCAGAGGTTGTGTGGCAATGGCTCCGAAATGCAGACAAGTTCTTCCCTGAGATAGACAAAGACACGGTGACTTGGTCATACGACCAAACCGACAGTCCCTGGCATGTTGCATTCACACCTGGAATTAGATGTGTCGATGTTCGCGTCGATGGACAATTGGTTGTTCAGAACGGAATTCCTACGCAATTCGACATGAACGAAATCAGAACCAAGGCAGCAGAAGCGGCCGCGAAACTCCATAAGAAACTTGCCTTGAGGTAACTATGCCGGTATTCATCCCTACAACTTTGGCTGAGGCAACTCAGCTCTTGTCGAACAATCCAAACGCCCACCTACTTACAGGTGGCACTGACATGATGGTCGAAGTTAATTTCAACCACAGACACCCTGAGACCGTTATTGCATTACGTAACATCCCAGAGTTTCAACAATGGCGTGTTGACACTGCTTCTGGCCTAGTTCACATCGGATCATCTGTTCCATACGCAACGATGGAGCATGGTGAACTTGCAAAAGCACTTCCGGCACTCGCTGAAGCAGCACGCACAGTTGGCTCACCACAGATACGTGCTGCAGGTTCAATTGGGGGCAATCTCGGAACATGTTCACCAGCCGGAGATTCACTTCCAGTTCTTTCAGCACTTAATGCAATCGTTCATTTGCAATCCGAGAAGTCAACTCGTTCAGTTTCATTTTCGGAGTTCATGGTGGGGCCGAAGAGAAATTCTCGACAACCCAATGAGATCATCACGGGCGTCACCATTCCTCTTAGTAACGGTTGGCAAGGATACGCAAAAGTCGGAGTACGAAATGCAATGGTCATTTCAGTTGCCTCAGTGTGCCTTGCTATTCATGATGGCAAGGTTCGAGTAGCACTCGGTTCAGTAGGACCAACCATTATTCGATGCTCCGAATCCGAAGCATGGATAAACAATGTTGGGCTAGAGAATGTTGATCATGCACTTGCTCAAGAGTTCGGCGCCAAAGTTCGTGCTGAGTCTCGCCCTATTGACGACCATCGATCAACTGCGGAATACCGCCGACATGCTGTCGGCGTACTGGCCGCGCGATTATTACTACGAGGAGTCCAAAAATGAGCGAGTTAGAGCACTACAGCCTCACCATTAATGGTGTTGAACGTCAAGTATCAGACGCATGGATCGGTGAAAGTCTTCTGTATGTCCTACGTGAAAGACTCGGTTTGCCAGGCTCTAAAGGAGCATGCGAACAGGGCGAATGCGGAAGTTGCACTGTCTTTGTTGACAACGCTGCTGTATGTAGTTGTCTAGTAATGGCCGCAACCGCAGTAGGCACACAAATAGCAACAGTTGAGGGACTAAACGAAGACGGATCGCTTACAGATGTTCAAGAAGCTTTTGTAACTGAGGGTGCTGTTCAGTGCGGTTTTTGCACACCAGGACTTGTTATGGCTGTTCATCACTTACTTGATCAGAATGAATCGCCGAACGAACAAGAGATTAAAGAGGCTCTGTCGGGCAACATATGTCGTTGTACTGGTTATGGTCGAATATTCGCAGCTGTTGACACGGTTATTTCTGTCCGAAAAGGCGTTTCGTCATGACCATCACTAAAACCCAGCGAGACATTCTCGGATCAAGCGCCTTACGTCCTGACGGAATTTCTAAAGTTCAAGGTGATTTTGCTTTTTCATCTGACCTGCATGCAGAGAACATGTTGTGGGGCGCTACCCTTCGATCACCGCACCCATATGCGCGAATTGTGTCTATTGATGTTTCTGACGCATGGAAGATTGCCGGAGTTGAGTGCGTCATCACGGCGGATGATGTCCCCGGGCAATTGACATACGGTCTCATCAGCGAAGATCAACCAGTATTCGCCAAAGATGTTGTGCGTTACATGGGAGAACCAATAGCAGCCATCGCTGCGGACCATCCCGAAACGTGCCGACGTGCACTCGCAGCAATTCACGTTGTATATGAGGTGCTCACACCTTTGACGAACCCAGAGCATGCGATTGACGGCTCACACGAACCAATTCACCCAGATGGCAACATCATCCGCCGACAACGCATCATTCATGGTGACGCGACCGCGACTGCACCCGTCGTCGTTGAAGGTACATACGACATCGGGATGCAAGACCAAGCTTTTCTTG
>CALPPK020000168.1 GCA_943325435.2 Bifidobacterium breve | reverse complement strand
ATTTTGCGCACCCAGCAATTCGCTGTTCGTCAAGATCGTTGGTTTCGCCGTGACCCGCGAATCCAATGGGTTGATGTTCATGAAGACCCCATTGAAGAAGTCACCCCTGTGGTGGCAGCTGCATTGGAATAGTGTCTGTGCCAATGCACATTTCGCTTTCCAAACACCATGGCCTCGGCAATGACTTTCTTGTGTACGACATGGCACAGGGAGATCAGTCGAATTGGCCGCAACTGGCACAGCAGTGGTGTGAGCGCTCGACCGGTATTGGTGCAGACGGCTTGTTGTTGCTGACAATTGTTGACAACACAACACTTGGTATGCGCTTGTACAACGCAGATGGAAGCATCGCCGAAATGAGCGGCAATGGCATTCGTTGTTTGGTGCAGGCTGCACACTTCACGTTGAAGGGCGTTGCCGGAACTGTGTATGACGTATCAACTGATGCTGGTCCTCGCGAAGCTGTAGTGACAAGTGAGTGGGATGACGACACGATTCACATCAGTGTTGACATGGGATATGTCGAAGATCTTGATGAGCCACACAATTGGGCATCGTTGCAATGTGACCCAATGCGCCCGGTACTTCACGTGTCGCTTGGAAACCCGCATTCGGTAGTTGGCGTTGAAGAAGTGGGTGAAGTTGACCTAGCGAACCTTGGTTCATTGGTGCCTCACATCAACTTAGAAATCATCGAACCAGGCCCGGAATCAAACGCGATCACTATGCGAGTTCATGAACGTGGGGCTGGCATCACACGTGCATGTGGAACCGGCGCGTGTGCAGCAGCAGACGCGGCACTGGCATGGGGATTAGTTCCACAGTCAGTGGAGCACGTGATTGTGCATATGGATGGCGGAGACGCACGAGTGCGAATTTCAGATGACCGTCGCGCAACATTGATTGGGCCAGCCGTGTTCATTGGCAGCATCACGGTTCATGCATGAGTAATCCGTACCAGGAGGCGCTCGGTGCGACTCTTATCGAGCGCACATTTCGCGAACGCATTGTGTTGGTCGGTGTCACAATGGGTGGACAAACAGATGACGAGACCGAAGAGGCTCTCGACGAATTATCTCTGTTAATTGACACGGCGGGTGCAGATGAAGCAGCCCGGATAACACAACGTCGTGATTCACCTGATTCAACGTTTTATATCGGCAAAGGAAAAGTCGACGAACTGAAAGAAGTGTGCTTGGCACTTGATGTCGACACCGTTGTTTTTGACAATGAGTTATCGCCTGGCCAGCAGTACAACTTAGAAAAAGCCCTAGGTCGAACTGCTCTCGACCGTACTGCAGTGATTCTTGACATTTTCGCGCAGAATGCGCACACGCTTGAAGGTAAGGCACAAGTTGAATTGGCAATGTTGCGCTACCGGCTACCGCGTTTGCGTCGCGGCGCAAAGGCGGGCTTGTCGCAGCAGGGTGGTGGAATTGGTACTCGCGGCCCTGGTGAAACTCGTCTCGAAGTTGACCGTCGTCGCATCATGCGCCGCATCACGAAGTTGGAACAAGATTTAGTGGCGCTGCGTCACACGCGTCAGACACAGCGAAAGAGCAGAGGCCGCAGTGGTCTGGCGTCAGTGGTGATTGTTGGGTACACAAACGCTGGCAAATCAACATTGCTGAATTCACTCACACGCGCTGGTGTGTTGGTAGAAGACCGTTTGTTCGCAACTCTCGACCCCACAACGCGACGCTTGTCGTTACCAGGCGGAGAGCCAGTGCTTCTCACAGACACGGTTGGGTTTATTCGTCAACTACCACACGGACTTATTGAGTCGTTCAAGAGCACATTGGAAATCGCAGCAGAAGCTGACATGTTGGTGCACGTTGTTGATGCAAGTGCTGTTCATCCGGAGCAGCAAATCACAGCTGTTCGCGAAGTTCTGGCAGAAATTGGTGCAGATCAAGTTCCTGAATTCATTGTCTTCAACAAGGCTGACTTGGTGGACGATTGGGGAGCGTTGTTGGTGGAAGACCATCAAGGAGCAGTTGCGGTGTCTGCATTGCGCAACGAAGGCTTAGAAGTCATGATGCGTCGCCTGGCCGACCGTATGCGTGCAATTACACAAGTCACCGAGTTGATGGTGCCGTATGACCGAGGAGACATTCTTGCGTCGATTCATCGTGAAGGTGAAGTGGTGATGTCAGAACTAGAAGACGGCGGAATGCGTATTCGTGCCCGTTTGTCGAGTGCCTCTGAGGGTCGATTGCGTGAGTTCGTTGTTCCTCTCACGAATCAGCGAAACTAGGACACCATGACTGATCGCGACACCGTTGGCTTTGTGCCACCTCCATATCCGTACGACCGCCTAGACGCGTATCAGAAGCTTGCTACGGCACATGACGGCGGAATTGTGGACTTGTCGATTGGTACGCCATGTGATCCGCCGCCGCCAGCCGTAATTGAAGCCTTGTCGCAATCGAATGCCGAGCGCGGATATCCGGCCTCAATCGGTTCCGAAGCCTTGCGTCGTTCCATTGCACGATGGATGGGACGCAGATTTGAAATAGATGTTCCCATCTCTCGTATCAGCGCCTGTATTGGCACAAAAGAGTTTGTAGCCACAACGCCTCAATATATGAAATTGCGCCGCCCAGGGCGCGACACAGTGCTGTATCCGGCTGTTGCGTACCCCACCTATGAGATGGGCGCAGTTCTTGCCGGTCTTCGCGCAGTTCCTGTTGGGGTTGACGCTGCAGGCCGGATGGATCTCGGGTCAATTTCTGGTGATGACAGACAACGGGCGTTGATGTTGTGGGTGAATAGCCCAAGCAACCCCACCGGCGCACTTGACGACTTGAAGGCTGCTGCTGTGTGGGGCCGCACGCACGACATTCCGGTGTTCTCAGACGAGTGCTACACCGAATTCACATGGTCGACATCTGCGCAATCAATTTTGCAACACGGGCTAGAGGGCGTCATTGCGGTGCACTCGCTTTCAAAGCGTTCAAACCTTGCCGGTTTACGCGTTGGCTTCTATGCAGGCGATGCTGACATTGTTGAGTATCTGCAAGAAGTGCGAAAGCACGCAGGATTCATGGTGCCAGGGCCGGCTCAAGCAGCAGGCGTTGCAGCACTAGACGACGATGAACATGTTCGTGTGCAGCGTGATCGTTATCGCTCGCGTCTTGAATTCATGGCTTCCACATTGTCGAAGTGGTCAGGAATTGATATTGCGATTCCTGATGGCGGTTTTTACTTGTGGTTCAACGCGGGAGACGCGTGGAGTTTTACAGAGAAATTGGCCCGTGAAGGCGGAGCGTTAGTGAGTCCTGGCGACTTTTATGGCGCTGGCGGATCACACAATGTTCGTGTTGCCGTTGTTCAGCCAGATGCCAAATTGCATCTTGTTGCTAAACGTTTAGGAATGTAATAACGCGGTGAAGTTACAACCGACGCATGACGGTGACGACTTTGCCGAACACACTGACTTCGTCTGACGTAAAGACCATTGGATCCATTGTTGGATTCGCTGGGACAAGAGTGATCTTGTTGCCGGACTTCTTGAATGTCTTAACGGTTGCTTCGTCACCCGGGATGCCTGCAACAACAATGTCGCCGTTGTCGGCTGTTTGCTGTTGACGAGCAACAACAAAGTCGCCATCAAGAATTCCAGCGTCGATCATTGAGTCACCGCGAACCCGCAACATGAACAATTCGCCCTCGCCTGTGAAGTCTGTAGGAAGTGGAATGAGGTCTTCAACATTTTGTTGCGCCAACAAACCAGTACCAGCAGCTACTTCACCAATGAGAGGAACGTGACGTGACGGACGACGTTCCATGGCAACTTCAGAGTTGGTGTCGAAGCGAACTTCAAGTGCACGTGGTTTTGTTGGGTCGCGACGAAGGAAGCCCATTTTCTGCAACGTGTTCAGATGGTTATGAACCGTGGAGGGGGAGTTGAGGCCGACAGCCTCACCGATTTCACGCACGGATGGCGGATAGCCCCGTTCCTGCATGCTGGTGGAAATGACATTGAGAATTTCGCGTTGGCGGGGTGTGAGTGCTTCGGACATGGAGATGAGCGTACAGGTGTTCGCCCTCAAGGTCAAACACCTGTTCGTAGAACAGCCGTTCGGGAGGGTGCTTGACTACGAACACCTGTTCGGGCAAACTATCGAACACCCGTTCGCTACGGTTTCCAATACATAGACCTCCCGGTCCTTAACCCCTTACCCCGAAAGGAAATCACCATGGCAACCACCATCGATCCACTCTTGTTCTCAGGTTCATACCGCTCAGAAGCCGTTGCTCGTCCACGGCCAAGCGTTCGTACCTTCCAGCGCCGCCGCCGCACCCTTGGTGCTGTTGTCATCTTCGGATTGGCATCTGGCCTCATCTCAACAGGGGCTTTCGCCTCCGATCCAGCTCCTGCAGATCAAATCATCCCTCGTTCCGTTGTTGCTCAGTCAGGCGACACATTGTGGGACATCGCTCGCACCATCGCTCCAACAGGTGATATCTCAGAACTTGTTCGCGAATTGGTCCGTGCCAATGGTGCTCGTATCGAGGCTGGCCAGGTCGTCCGCATTCCATAATCGCTTTATTCCTTGCTAAAAGTGGCCAAAATCCACACATTGGCAAGTTGTAGTCATTTAGAGTTAGCGGAGTGCATTGCCCCGTATGCCCACAT
>CALPPK020000167.1 GCA_943325435.2 Bifidobacterium breve | reverse complement strand
TTGAGATCAACACAATCCTCGGCGCACTGCGAGGCATCACCACAGATAACGAATCTACGCAACAAAAGAGCTACCGAGCCCAGACCCAAGCAACACGCCTTGCAGAAGCGCTTGACCTAGCTCTCGGCACAATTCAGGGTTATGTGGCCTACGTTGAGGGTTCGCCAGATCGACCACAACTGCGTATCAGTCCACTCCACGTCGGTGAAGTGATGTCTGGTTCAGTGTGGGGAAATGTTGCCGCTGTACTCACAAGCGCCACTATTCCGGCTTCACTGCCCGAACGCGTCGGTCTTCCACTTGAAGGCACCGAGATACTTTCAGTGGAAAGCCCCTTTGACTACGAGCGCAACTCACGTCTGTACTGCTCCCCAACTTTTCCAGATCGCAACGCACCAAATTTCACGGAGTTTGTGCATGACGAACTTGAGGCCCTCATCACAGCAGCTGGTGGCCGAACACTTGCTCTCTTCACCAGCAACAAAGCGCTACACGCCGCCACAGCTGCAATGCGAGAACGACTCACTGTTCCCATTCTGAGTCCTGCCGATTATCCGCGACAGAAACTTATCGAAATGTTCATGGCCGACGAGAGCTCTTGCATTTTTGCTTCCCAAGCATTTTTCCAAGGCATTGATCTTCCTGGACGAACCCTGTCACTTGTCGTCCTCGACAAGTTGCCATTTCCGCGCCCAGACGACCCGCTTCTTGAGGCACGTCGTGAGGCTGTTGGTCGCGACACTGCATTCGGTCAAATCGACCTACCAATTGCGGCCACATCGCTTGCGCAAGCAGCTGGTCGCCTCATCCGCACTGCAGAAGACAAAGGGGTTGTTGCGGTCCTCGACCGTCGCCTCGCAACGGCTGGTTACTGGAGAACTCTGATCGCAGCCCTACCGCCGATGGCACGCACACGAGACCGCGCTGAAATTGAGCAGTTCTTACGCGACATCACTACCGCGCAATAGGCCGTACTAGTAGCCGAATCTCTCAAGCCGGTCAGCTTGCTGCTGCCAGTCTTTATCAACCACAACGTGTAGCTCGATGAAGGCGCCTTCCGGCATTTGAGCACGAACCGCAATACCTACTTGTTTAAGTAGCTCGCCGCCCTTGCCAATAACCATGCCCTTTTGGCTTTCACGCTCGACATAGATCTCACACCGAACTCGTGGCCATTCCCATTCAGTAACTTTTGTGGCCACTGAATATGGCAGTTCATCTTTCAATACGGCCAGCAACTGCTCGCGTACCAATTCAGCAATCCATTGCGCGTCTTCTGTATCAGTGACCATGTCTTCTGGGTAATACGCAGGACCTTCAGGCATGAGTGCTTTCAGCGCTGCAAGAAGTTCCTGTACTCCCTCACCAGTGCGAGCAGAAACCGGGAAATACTCTGCAGCACCTAACGACGACACAGCATGCAACTGTGCGATGACTTGCTCTCTCGTTGCTTTGTCAGTTTTGTTGACTACTACAAACGCTTTTGAAATATCGATGTGATCTGCCACCCACTGATCACCACGGCCAAAGGGCTTCGTAGCATCTACCAAGAGACACACAACGTCAACATCTTTGGCGCTCTCGAGTGCAGTTGCATTCACCTTCTCACCCAGCAAAGTAACTGGCTTGTGCAGGCCGGGAGTGTCAACGAACACAACTTGTGAATCGGGTGAATGATGGATACCGCGAATTCGGGTGCGAGTTGTCTGCGGCTTGTTGGAAACAATAGAGATCTTCACCCCGCAGATTGCGTTTACGAGCGTTGACTTGCCAACGTTGGGTCGACCAACAAAGGTTACAAATCCGCTGCGCACTCTTACAGAGTAGTAACAAATACGTCCCACTGTGCAAAAAAGAATTATCAAACAAAAAAATCGCTCGGCGTGATTGCGATGGTCACCGAATTTGATCACGTGTCCTGACACACTATGCAGATGTTCTCACGCGCATTTTCCCAGCTTGATTTCCGCAAATGGTTCGACAGAATGCACCCACAGACTCTGGCGATTGGAACATGGCTGCTCTACATCGACGCAGTTTTCTCAACTCTGGGCTTTCTCGACAAATCAAATGAGTTCGGCGCCCTAAGAATCATTGGACCGACTACCGGATTAGTGGGACTTCTTTCGTGCCTGTGCTTGATTGGAAGTGGGTTTCTGATGGCGAACGGAAAACTCCTCGGCTGGTATCTAGGAATTGCCGCCTCACTCAGCCATTTGTTGGCCCGCTTCATAATTTCTGCCTATCAAGATGACTATGGCTTTACCTACTCTCTTGCCGATCGAATAACTGGCGGAAACCTGGTCAGCTTCATGTTCGAAGCCGCTCTTGTCGTGCTTTTGCTGCACCCCATGAGTCGTTCATACGCACGTACTTGGTTCCGTTAGGCCAGACACATCGTTCGTGTGCCACACTTTCAACATGGCACCACGACATATTGAATCCATCGACGCCCTCAAGGGCCTTATCGGCGAACATCTCGGCTACTCCGAGTACATGACCATCTCCCAAGAGCGGGTCAACCAATTTGCAGAAGCAACCGGAGACCATCAGTGGATTCACGTTGATGTCGAAAAGGCGAAGGCTGGACCATTCGGTGGCCCCATCGCCCACGGATACCTCACCCTCTCTCTCGGACCAGTTTTCCTTCCACAGATCTTCTCGGTCGGTGGTATCTCGATGGGCGTCAACTACGGAGCAAACAAAGTTCGTTTCGTCTCACCTGTGCCGGTGGGTGCAGAACTGCGTGCAGGCCTCAAGGTGCTTGCTGTTGACGACACACCTGGGGGCGCACGAGTCACACTTGAGACCACATTTGAATGCAAAGGCGCTTCTAAGCCTTCTTGCATCGCAGAAGTGATCTTTCAATACTTCTTCTAGATTTGGAAATCCTCAACGAAAGTTGGGAATGACCTTTTTCGCAAATAGTTCAAGTGTTTCCGTAGACGGATAGTCAGAACACCAAGGGATAAAACCGGTGCAACCTGCATCGAGATACCGCTGGATCTTTTCGCTGACCTGATCTGGCGTTCCCACCAGGGCCTCGTTGCGCCATTCAGTTGCATCTTTGCCCCAAACATTCAAACTGCCAGCCTTGACGATTTCTTCTTCAGTTTCGCGAATAAACACTTCACTTGAAATGGTTTTACGAATGGAATCTTCATCGCGGCCAACAACCGTGCAATGCTTCTGCAAAATTGCTCGCTTCTTGATGAACTCATCCACGGAACTTCCGAAGTTTGCAACATCGGCGTGTTCGGCTACGACTCGTAATGTGAGCTGTTCACCGCCACCGCCAATCCAAACCGGCGGGTTCGGCTTTTGCAGCGGCTTCGGATCACAATTTGCGCGCAGCATTTTGTAGTACTTACCGTCGTACGTGGTCTCGGCATTGGTCCACATGGACTTGACAATTTCTACTGTCTCTCGCAGCATCCCAATACGGTCTGACGGCTTGGCGAATTCGTACCCGTACCCCTTGTATTCACTTTCGTACCAGCCTGCGCCAATACCCCAATCAAGGCGACCGCCAGAGATCACATCAACAGTCGACGTGATTTTTGCCAGCAGCCCAGGGTTGCGATAACTGTTGCACCCAACCATCTGGCCAAGGCGAATGCGAGATGTCAATTGGCTAATCGCAGCAATCGTGGTCCAGCATTCAAACACGGCCTCTTGCGCAGGCTTTGGGACGTTATGGAAATGGTCGTACACCCAAATTGAGTCATAGCCAAGATTCTCCGCAAGGACAGCAACGTCCACAGCCGTCTTCCATTGTTCAGCGGCGCCATTAATGCCAGCCAGTTCCATCTTCCAACCTTGGGGAATGAAAACTCCAAAAATGGGTGAGTGGGATTCGTTCGACATAGTCCCTCCTTGTGTCACGAGGTTATCGTTCAACAATGTCGCAATTCCCACCAGCCCTTATTGGTATCGCTGAAATACATGAAGCAATCGCAGCCACTCGACCAGACGATGAGTGTCTCATCTTTCGCGATAAGCGTCTGTCCTGGACAGACGTTACGAACCGGACTCGCCAGCTAGCCCATTATTTCGCATCACAAGGTCTTGGATGCTCGACCGAGCGAGACCAGTTGAGCGGTTGGGAATCTGGACAAGACCATGTTGCCATCTATTTGCACAATGGAAATGAGTACATGGAGACAATGCTCGGCGCCTTCAAGGCACGTGTTGCTCCATTCAACGTGAATTATCGCTATGTAGCCGAAGAGTTGCAGTACCTTCTCTCCGACTCAAATGCTGCGGCGTGCGTCATACATTCACGCTTTGCACCACTCCTGACAGAAATCATTTCTGGCTTGCCGAACTTGCGAGTCATTTTGCAAGTACCCGATGCGTCAGATAACCCGTTAATGGACGGTGCGGTTTGGTACGAAGATGCTCTTAGTCGTTCATCTACTGATAAACCAGCGGCCGGATATCACGGTGACGACCTGTACATCCTCTACACAGGAGGAACAACAGGAATGCCAAAGGGAGTCTTGTGGCGAAATGCAGACGCCGTCGTCGAGTGCTTCGGTGGGTCAAAGACTGCTCGCACTATTGAGGAGTTTGTTGCAGAAGCAACAGGAAACTTTCGTGCTCTACCGAGCCCTCCATTCATGCATGGCGCAGGCCACTGGATTG
>CALPPK020000166.1 GCA_943325435.2 Bifidobacterium breve | reverse complement strand
GGCGGCCGGGGGTGCTACATCGCGTGCAGATCTTGAACGCATAAATCTTGCGCAGACAATTGTCGATACAGAGCAAGTATTCGTGCCCTTTCGTTCGTCTCGTATTACAAAAGTCACGGTGGCGCCTCGTCTTCGCCCGTCACGCACAACAATTCCAGTCTCGGTGCCAACTGTTCCTGGTGTGGTGCCGATTATCGGAGCACCAATTACAACTATGTCGCCGTTAATCAATTTGAATTCGGCAACATCAGACCAACTCGACACGTTGCCTGGTGTTGGTCCGTCAACGGCGAAAGCAATTATTAGTTATCGCAATCGCAAGGGCCCGTTCAGCAAAGTGGACGATCTGTTGAATGTTCCCGGAATTGGTCCAGCCAAAGTGGGGGCGTTACGCGATCAGGTCACTGTGTAATTAGAACGCACCAAGAACAAGAACGCCAAGCAGCAATCCACCTGCTGCACCAATCCAGAGTCCGAGTCCTACAACAAAAAATTCACGAAGCCATTCGCGCCAGCCAACGACAGGTCGCTTGGTCACTCTGCCAGCAACTACTTGGCCAAGAATCCACCACAAAGAAGCACTGCTGGCAATTGCGACTAGCAAACGCGCGGTTCCGCCTGCTGCTGGCATACCAAGAATCGGCATCACGGGAAGAGCCATCACCATCAGCACGAACGCCACCGAGCCGCCTTTTGGACCGGAAACAATCCAGGAAAACACAACGCCGAGCAACCACAAGCCAACGGCGCATCCGATGGCCATGAGACCGCCGCGACGTCGTATCGACCTGCGGGTAGATGCAACTCCACCAGGCAACATGAATCGTCCGCCTGTTGATGAAGAAGATGTCACGAGCCAATCGTACGACGCCCCACCTGATGAAGTGAGCCATGGTGTCTCTGCGTCTATTGGGCTCACGCTTCTTGCTGTTGTGATGTGGGTCTCGGTCATGCTTGGGGAGCACGTTGGCCGCCTCGGGTCATTACGAACCGCTAGTTACATCTCGTTTGTGTTGCTCTTTGTTTATTGGTGGCGTTACAAACGCTGGAAGGTGTCATTAATGACGGTGTTGCTAATTGGGGCAATGGGATTGGTCGGGGGTTCGTCTGCATGGCAAGAGGTGTCGGTCATCGACGGTTCGTGTTCCGGTAACGCAACAGTGCGCACGGACCCTACGTGGGTAGGAAACGGTGTCGGGGTTGTGCTGCAGTTGTATGGAAAGCGGTATCGGGTAATTGCACACGGCGCACCAGGGGCGCACCTGGCAAACCGATTGGCGGGCGAACACATATTGGTGACAGGAATCTGTTCCAGAACTACGGGTCCGTACAGCAGATATGACCGCATCACGCATGTCGTTGGTCGCATGACTGTGCAGTCGGTATCAGAAGATTTCTCGGAAGGTTCAATGGCGGTTCGTGCTGCCAACCGAATGCGTGTGGCACTTCATGATGGAGTCGCATTAATGCCGTATAATTTGCAGTCACTCTTTGCAGGTCTAGTTATTGGTGATGATCGTGATCAGTCACGTGAAATGGTGAATCAATTTCGTGCAAGTGGTTTGTCGCACCTGTGCGCAGTTTCTGGGCAAAATGTTGCGTACCTATTGGCTGCCTTATCACCATTACTGCGTCGGTTGCGTCGCAATAGTCGATTCATTGCTGTGCTATTCATTCTTGCGTGGTTCGTGTTGCTTACGCGTGCCGAGCCATCTGTATTGCGTGCTGCGGTAATGGCTGGCTTGGTTGCAGTCAACGCAGCATCCGGAACGTCCATGAATGCGCGCACAATTCTCGCCTCAACAGTGATTGTGTTGTTGGTCCTTGATCCGATGTTGGCGTGGAGCGTTGGGTTTGCTTTGTCGGTCGGAGCAACTGCTGGCCTTGCATGGCTATCGGCCCGTCTCGGGAACATCATTGGTCGCCACGGAATGCTTGCATCAACATTGGCCGCACAAGTTGGCACCATGCCCGTATCATTTTTTGTCTTTGGGTACGTGCCTGTTGTGTCGCTGATTGCAAACCCGTTGGCATTGTGGGTTGCCGGAATGGTGATGATGGTCGGTCTTCCACTCGCTCTACTTGCAAGCCTGATCGCACCCCTTGTGCCTCTGGTGTCGTGGATGATGGCAATTCCCGTCGCATGGGTGGCTGGGGTGGCGCGCTTCTGTTCCGAAGTCTCTCCACATGGGGGTCTCAACGTCGGTTTATGGCTATGTGTGGCTGGCGGAATATGGCATCGGCGGCGACAAACAGAGGCGTGACTCACTGATGTGGCAAGGTAGTACGCGTGGCTGTGTACCTGATTTCTGGCGATGAAATACTCATCGGACTAGAACTCTCATCTCTCGTCGACCGATTGGTTGGCGACGCTGACAGGTCCATGATGGTCGATGATTTTGATTGCTCTGAAGGCAGCTTCACAATTGCGCCAGTTGTTGATGCGCTCACCACAATGTCGCTTTTCATGGAGAAGAAAGTTGTCGTTCTGCGGCACTTGCAAGACCTCGATGGAGTCTTTGCTGACACGTTGGTCGGCGCTATTGATGCAGTAATCGCAGAGGTGGACTTCATCATCACGGTCACCGGGCGAATTCCTAAGGCAATTGCTGATGCGTGTAAACGAGTCAAAGCCGAGACAATTGGCGCCGCTGTAGTCAGTAATCAGAAAGATCGCATCGAATGGGTGGAAACTCATCTGATTGAAGCGGGCTTTCAATACTCAGCAGACGCTTCACGTCTTATTGCTACGTGGTTCGGCGGCGATCAAGGCCGGCTTGCTGGTCTACTCGCCACTCTTACCTCTGCATATGGCGAAGGCGCGAAGTTGTCGCGGTCAGACATTGAAGTATTTCTCGGCGAGGCAGGCAGTGTGGCCCCATGGGATCTCACTGATGCCATCGATGGAGGCGATGTAAAGAAGGCACTTCTTATGTTGCATCGCATGATGAGTGCCGGGGAATCTCACCCATTACAAATCTTGGCTTTGCTGTCGAACCGTTATGCCCAAATGATGAAGATTGATGGTAGGGGAGTACGTAGTGCTGCAGATGCCGTTGCCATTTTGGGCGGTAAGGAATTCACCGCTCGCAAAGTTCTCGAGCAGTATCAACGGCTAGGAAGTGCCGGAATCTCTCGCGCAGTCTCACTGCTTGCAACTGCAGACCTTGATCTGAGGGGTGGCAAAGACTGGGAGCCGGAGTTGGTGATGGAAGTACTTGTTGCTCGGTTGGCTCGCCTGGGCGGAGCACCGGTGAAACGTTCGTTTGCGAAGCGCTAGAAGCTAGAAATTATTTAGCAGCGTTTGCTTGGCGCATGAGACGACTCTTGCGACGTGCAGCTGAGTTGGGATGAATTATTCCCTTGGCTGCAGCCATATCGATTCGTTTGATGGCAAGGCGAGTATCGGCTTCACCTTCAGGTGTGCCGAGACTTGCTGTCGCTGTACGAATACGGGTGCGCAATTCGCTCTTGACTGCTTTGTTGCGGTCTTGAGCTTTTGCGTTGGTAAGAATGCGCTTTTTTTGGCTCTTAATATTTGCCATGGCTTGAAAGGCTATCGCCACACACCCCCGTCCCCAACCGCCCAGGGGTAGGCTTTCCTTTGCTCATGGACCTTGCCAAAATTCGGAATTTCTCGATCATTGCCCATATTGATCACGGTAAGTCCACTCTTTCAGACCGCATACTCGAATTGACCGGGGCAGTCGACGCCCGTGAAATGCGTGCCCAGTATCTCGATTCAATGGATCTTGAGCGCGAACGGGGCATCACCATCAAGGCCCAGAACGTGCGCGTGCCATGGAAGGGCCACACTTTCCACCTCATTGACACCCCGGGTCACGTTGACTTCGGTTACGAAGTCAGTCGTTCACTTGCTGCATGTGAAGGTGTTGTGCTTGTTGTCGACGCAGCGCAGGGAATTGAAGCACAGACTCTTGCCAACTGTTATCTCGCTCTTGAGCACAACCTCGAAATAGTTGCGGCGTTGAACAAGATTGACCTGCCAGCAGCGGACCCTGATCGTTATGCGGCAGAAATTGAAAACATTCTCGGCATCCCCGCTGATGAAATCTTGCGAATCTCGGCAAAAACAGGTGAAGGAGTTCCTGAACTTCTCGATGCAATCGCCGAACGAATTCCAGCTCCGGTTGGTGACATTGATGCGCCACTACAAGCCCTCATATTTGACTCACAGTTTGACCAGTACCGAGGTGTTGTCTCAAGTGTGCGAGTAATGAATGGCCGGTTGTCAAATGGCAGTCGTTTGTTCTTTATGCAAGCACGGGCAACTCACGACGTTATTGAAATCGGCGCTCGTGCACCAGTGCCGACTCCGGTTGCTGAACTTGGTCCCGGTGAAGTGGGTTACCTCATTGCCGGAATCAAAGATGTTGCTGAAGCTCGCAGTGGTGAAACAGTGACGAACTCTTTGAATCCGGCCACTGAAGCTCTTGATGGGTATCGCGATCCCAAAGCAATGGTGTTCTGTGGTTTGTACCCAATCGACGGTGACGATTTTGAAACATTGCGCGAGAGCATTGAAAAGCTCAAGCTGAATGATGCATCAATCACATACGAGCCAGAGTCATCTGGCGCATTGGGGTTCGGATTCCGTTGTGGCTTCCTTGGTCTGTTGCACATGGAGATT
>CALPPK020000165.1 GCA_943325435.2 Bifidobacterium breve | reverse complement strand
GCGGCGCAAAGGTGCTGTTTGATACTGCACTGATTGTTTGGGTGAATGATCACGTGGAGTACGAACGACGCGGTCGCATTGTCGGAATCATCGAGACCTCGTGGGCACTGTCGCTATTCATCGGCGTCGCAATCATGGGTGTTGCAACCGCTCTTATCTCATGGCGCGCCGGATTCATCGTTGGCGCAATTGGAATGGCAGCTACTGGTTCACTGATTGCTAGTGCACTCCCGCGTGATGAAGCGCATGCACCAGCCCGCACTGAATTACGAGGGTCAATTCCCCGTAATGCCTACTTCGTGTTTGCTTCGTCATTTTTGCTGATGGGTGCAAGCCAATGTCTCGGCATCACGTTCGGTCCATGGTTTGAAGATGAGTTTGGTTTCTCAAGTGCTGCCTTGATTGGCGTAGTCATCGTGCTTGGCCTTTTTGAACTGGTCTCGAGTATCGGCAGTTCCCGTGTCACTGATACGTGGGGCAAGGAAATCAGCGTTCGCCGCGGCGCAGTTCTAATGGTGATTGCAACTGTTGCAATGTCAGCAGCACCACATCTTTCCTTTGTTGCAGTTCCCATGTTGGTGTTGTTCATCATGGGGTTTGAGTTCTCGCTAGTCAGCATGTTGCCATTAGCGGCCAACATTGTTCCTAACAGCGGCGGCATCGGGCTTGGTCTCACGGTTGGTGCCGGTACATGTGGTCGTGCCATATTCAGCACAGTTGCTACTTCGTTGTATGACTCAGTTGGCCCCGTAGGTCCAGCACTTGCAGCTGTTGCATTATCTGCAATCACTGTGATGCTGATCAGTCTTTATGCGCGGTCGGTGCGATAACCGTTCGTGATTGGCATACGTCGGTCTTTGCCGAATGCTTTTTC
Source organism: Bifidobacterium breve (assembly GCA_943325435.2). Next base: position 3,803 of record CALPPK020000165.1, on the reverse strand, counting down.
TGAAATACGAACACCGGGCGCACACTGGCGACGTTTGTATTCATTGATATCAACAAGTCGCGCGATACGAGCTACAACAGCAGCATCGAAACCAAGTTTCTGAATTTCTGGCACTGTCAAGTCATTGTCGATGTAATGACGCAAGATCGGATCAAGGTCTTCATATGCAGGCAGGCTCTGATCATCACGTTGATCTGGTCGTAACTCAGCACTTGGTGGCTTAGTAATTACGGTTTCAGGAATTATCTCGCGACCAGCACGTTCATTGATGCGACGACACAGTGCAAACACTTGCGTTTTGAATACATCTTTGATGGCGGCATACCCGCCAGCTGAGTCACCGTAGATGGTGAAATAGCCAACGGCCATTTCGCTCTTGTTGCCTGTGGTTAAAACCATCCAACCGAACTTGTTACTCAGCGCCATCAAAGTCATTCCACGAACACGACTCTGCAAGTTCTCTTCTGTGAGATCTGGGTCGCGACCCGTAAACGAGGGCTGAAGCATTTCTAAGTACGCACCGAACGCTGGCTCAATAGAAACAACGCGATGGTCAATACCTAAGGCAGTAGCAAGTTTTTCAGCATCGTCTAATGAACCTTGACTTGAATACCGTGACGGCATCGCAACGCCATGAACATGATCAGCACCAAGTGCATCAACTGCAATTGCAGCCACTATTGAAGAGTCAATTCCGCCAGAGAGACCAATGACTACATCAGTGAACCCGTTCTTATGTACGTAGTCGCGCGTGCCAACAACGAGAGCGTCATACACGCGGTCGAGATCTGAGGCAAACGGTTCAACATGTGCGTCCGCTACTGTCCCATCACCAGCAATAGCTACGACCGCAAAATCAGACTCGAATGATTTCATGCGGCATGCAATGACACCATTGCAATCAACAACAACGCTTGACCCGTCAAACACAAGTTCATCTTGTGCACCAACTTGGTTTGCATACACAATGACGCTGTTGGTTTCTTTTGCGCGTGTTGAAAGCATTTGTTCGCGCTGCACGTTCTTGCCCTCGTGGAACGGCGACGCGTTCAGGTTCAACATGATTCGCGCGCCAGCCGCTGCCTGTGCTGCTACTGGACCGTCTGCATACCAAATGTCTTCACAGATTGTGACACCAACTGTTACGTCATCAAGTGAGAACAATCCAGAAGCAACTCCATCGTTCATTGCGGGACCTGGTGTGAAGTAGCGATCTTCATCGAACACTGCATAGTTCGGAAGAAGCTGCTTCAAGTACACGCCTTGAACTTTGCCGTTACGACACAAGGCAACTGCGTTAAATAGTTGGTCGCCTTCTGCTTTCACGAAACCAATCAGGGCTGCACACTCCTTGGTGCGAGCAGCAATGCGCTGAACAGCCAATTCGTTGTCGCGTACGAATGCCTTTTTCAGCAACAAGTCCTCTGGTGGGTATCCCGTGATGGTCAATTCGGGGTAGACCACGACTTGACAACCGGCCGCCTCGGCCTTGGCATAGTCGGCCAATATTTTGCTCTCGTTGCCCAACAAGTCGCCCACGAGAGGATTCAGCTGGGACAAACCAACTGTCAGGCCCTTGGGTGTAGCGATAGATCCGGCGGATGTCACGTGGTCAGGCTAACCAGCGACCCCTCAAAACCCCATTTACATAAGGTTTCCCTTACAGAAGAGAGTCAGATCGCCCCGTTTCACACAGCGTTCACATTTGGGCAATGGGAAAGAAACGGCTACATGACATCCTGTACCTAGTAAAAAAAGCGGGATTCGTCCCTTGTTAGTAAAAGGACACCACTGTGCCCATTCAGGCTGAATACATCTGGATCGACGGAACGTCACCAACACCATTGCTCCGTTCAAAGACCAAAATCATTCCCGACTTCGCCGGCGCTATCGCCGACATGCCGATGGATGAATGGGGCTTTGACGGTTCGTCAACAGAACAAGCACAAGGCGAATCGTCTGACTGTGTATTGCGCCCTGTGTTTCAGTGCCCAGACCCAATTCGTGGTGGCAAGAACGTACTCGTCATGTGTGACGTGTTGATGGCAAAAGACGGTTCACCGCATCCATCAAACACACGCGCGCCACTTGCAGCTGCACAAGCAAAATATGCAGACCAAGAAATGTGGTACGGCATTGAACAGGAATACACAATGCTTCGCCTTGATGGTTCACCATATGGCTTCCCCGTTGGTGGTTTTCCAAAGCCACAGGGACCGTATTACTGCGGCGTTGGCGCAGGCCGCGTTGTTGGTCGCGAGATCATCGAAGAGCACACACAGGCATGCATCGATGCAGGTCTTCTCATCGCAGGAACAAACGCTGAAGTAATGCCAGGCCAATGGGAATTCCAAATTGGTGCAGCAGACGGACTCACAGTGTCAGACCACATGCATGTTGCACGTTGGTTGCTCCACCGCATCGCAGAAGATTACGACGTGGTTATCTCATTCGACGCAAAGCCGATGAAAGGCGACTGGAACGGCGCAGGCGCACACACAAACTTCTCAACCAAAGCAATGCGTGAGGGCTACCCAGCCATCATCGAAGCATGCGAGAAGCTTGGTACTCGCGTTATGGAACATGTCGAGAACTACGGTCACGACATCCAGAGCCGCCTTACCGGTAAGCACGAAACTGCTCCATGGAACAAGTACTCATACGGAGTATCGAACCGCGGCGCATCAGTACGTATCCCCTGGCAGGTTGCTCGCGACCAAAAGGGTTACGCAGAAGACCGTCGCCCGAACGCAAACATTGACCCGTACACGGTCACTCGTCTCATCCTTGAGACCGTTTGCGGCTAAGCCACAACCAATAATTACGGGAAACGGGGGGCCTTGTGCCCCCCGTTTTTTATTTCAAGTAGCCCTATGACCCGCCTCACGGCAGACTGAAGAGATGAGCGACATGATGGACCAACACCGCGACTATGTATTGCGCACTGTCGAAGAGCGTGGAGTGCGCCTGGTGCGCCTCTGGTTCACCGATGTGCTCGGCACATTGAAGAGCTTCGCCATCAGCCCAGCTGAATTGGAAAACGCTCTTGAAGACGGCATGAGCTTCGATGGTTCATCTATCGATGGCTATTCACGTATTCAAGAAGCAGACGTTCTTGCAGTTCCAGATCCGAACACATTTGAGGTGTTGCCATGGGTCGATAACAAAGCAGCCGAAGCTCGCGTCATCTGTGATGTGCGCAACCTTGATGGTTCTATTTTTGAAGGCGACCCGCGCCAAGTGTTGCGCCGCAACCTTGATGCTGCGCGCGCCATGGGATACGAATTCCTTATCGCACCTGACATGGAGTACTTCTATTTCGAGCCACCAGTGCGCGGTCAAATTCCAGTGCCTCTTGATGAAGGTGGTTTCTTTGATCTCACTACTACCGATGTCGCATCATCACTGCGCAAGCAAACCATTCGCACACTCGAGACAATGGGAATTCCTGTTGAGTACTCCTTCCACGAAGATGCACCTAGCCAGCAAGAAATAGATCTGCGTCACACAGACGCTCTCTCTATGGCTGACAGCGTCATGACTTTCCGAATGATCGTGAAAGAAATCGCAGCCATGAACAATGTGCACGCCACGTTCATGCCAAAGCCACTTGAAGGTGTTCAGGGTTCTGGCATGCACTTACATTTGTCATTGTTCTCCGGCGACACCAACGCGTTTTATTCAGCAGATGACCCGAACAACTTGTCCCCTGTTGCAAAGTCATTCATGGCTGGCCTGTTGCGCCACGCCGCCGAAATCACTGCCGTTACAAACCAGACTGTCAATAGTTACAAGCGCCTTGT
>CALPPK020000164.1 GCA_943325435.2 Bifidobacterium breve | reverse complement strand
GACACACTCTGCAACGTGAGCCCGCACACTTCCGAGACTCGCAAGCCGCTGCCGTACAAAATTTCAAGCACAACACGATCGCGAGCCTTACGCCATTCGGGAGCATCGTCATCTTCAGTTGATACAAGACGAGCAACTGTCTCAGCATCTAGAGGCCGCGGCAATCTGCCCTTCACTGTTGGCGTATGCACTGCATCTGTGGGATTCGTCTTTGATGTTCCGCTTCGGATTGCCCACGCAAAATACCGACGCAGCGATGCGACTCGACGAGCAATAGTGCGAGAGGTTGCGCCCCTGTCGTGAAGTGCAGCCAAGTATTCACGGACATGTTCTTTCTCCACCATGTTTGGAACAACCGATGGCATTGAATCAAGCATCCATTCAGCAAACAGTTCCACATCACGACGATACGCAGCACGAGTGTTTGCTGATGATGCAGTGAGCGACGATTCAAACTGCGCGATAGCCCACTTCTTCAAGCGCTTATCACGAACCACACAATCACCCTTCAGGCTGTTGTTCGTAGCAGCGCGACATTGAACGCATGAAGACAGATGAGATGGAGCGATTCCGAGAGCTGGATTGGTGAAAGGTTCAGAGCCTTTACTTGCCTTCATAGTGCGCACACACCATGCGAAATACGCAGAGACCGCAGACATTCTTTGCTCAACCGTTTCAACCGAATATCCGTCAGCTTCAAGTTGGTCGCAATACTCAACCACCACGGACTCATTGACGGAAATGGGAGTAGTTGCTTTTCGTTTCACAAAGAACGAGACAGCGTGCGTCAGATCTGACAATCGTCCCATGCGCACTGATTCGCCAAGAGCAAGAGTTTTGGCGTAGCGAGACAGTTCGAATTGGTCAAGACTCGAGGACTTGACCCGTGACTGTGCAGCGGCGCTCATGACCACAACGGTACCCCTGATGGACTACGCCACGAGTGCCTCCCACCATCCGTTTGTGTTTGCGACCCATCCTTTGGCTTCCAATCGACCCAGAATCACAGCAACATTCACCACAGACATTGAAGTGCAGAGAGAAACCTCGTCCATGCTTCGCGGCACCCGGCCAAGTGCAGTCATCACTTGGCGCTCGTCATCATGCAGTTCAGGACGACCCTCGCACCAATCAGTCATATGGCGGTGGTCGAGGCCCAAAGCAACAAGCACATCAGTGACGTCAGTGACGGGACCACACCCATCTCGCAAAAGATTATTGGTGCCCTCACACGGCGCAATCCCTGGCGCGCCTGGCACGGCCAACACTGTGATGTCGCGCTTCATTGCTTCGCGCACCGTGATCATGGAGCCACCAGTGGCACGTGACTCCACAACAACAAGCACTTCACTGAGTGCCGCCAGAATGCGATTACGCATGGGAAAGCGATGTGGTTCAGGTGCGGTGCCAGGCGGAGATTCACTAATGAGGAGCCCTCGCCTTCCCATTTCTCCCCATATGCGCGCATGCTCTGGCGGATACACCATGTCGAGACCTGACGCCACAATTGCAATGGGTGGGCAACCGTCTTCTGCACGTAATGACATCGCACCAACATGTGCTTCAACATCAATGCCTCTTGCTAATCCGGAAACCACACTGATGCCTGCGGCTGATAATTGTTTGCCGAGCAGTTGTGCAAAATACTTACCGCGCTGTGTGGCGAGTCGTGTACCAATGATTCCAACGCGTCGATTGTGAAAAGCTCCAGCGTCGCCAATCATGAATAGAACTCCTGGAGCACTTGGATCACCCAGTAACGATGGTGGGTATGGCGCATCTCGCATAGAAACAACTGTCATTGAAGAATCGATGCAAGCCTCTGCAGTTGAGACAAGCAAAGATGCATCAACTCGATGCCACGCCCGCCACACTGCATCATTGATTCCGACAAGCGGCCGTTCCCCCGCTTGCAGCATGTCCCACACATGAACAGGCGTATCAAGACTTATCAGTCGTCGAAGACGAAGTGGTGTTTGCAATGGCAATGCAGCAAGTGCTGCACTGTAGGCCCATTCTGGATATCGATGCGTCACGACTAATGCCTCTCGATTATTGGAGTGATGGGAACACGCATGCCAAAAGCAGCTTCTACCCACTCGGTGTTGACGACGATTTCAGCGCCATTCATGTCTGCAAGGGTTCGCGCAACTCTTCGCACTCGGTGATACCCGCGGCCAGACAATCGTCCTTCGTCAAGCCGTTCTCGTAACCATGACATTGCATTGGGCGATAGTGGTGCAACTTCGTCAAGAAGATCAGCTGGAATAGCCGAGTTCAGACATCCTTGCCTTTCGATACTGAGGCGATGCACACGAGCTACGCGTTCAGCAATGACATCACTGCTTTCTCCCGCCGTGCCACCCGTAAGTTCTGCAGTTGACGGCTTGACCAGTTTGATTCGAATATCAAAACGATCGATCAGTGGCCCGTTGAATCGACGAACGTATCGCTGCCTAATTGCAATTGCGCACATACATCCGAGCGGAGATGCTTCACCGCATGGACACGGATTGGTTGCGGCCACCAATAGACATCGTGCTGGCATCGTGACTGATGAATGAGACCGCGAGATATGTACGACGCCTTCTTCCAGTGGTTGACGCAATGAGTCGAGAACTGTGGGAGGAAACTCTCCCATCTCATCAAGAAACAAAACACCGTTCGATGCGAGACTTAGTTCCCCCGGCCTGATGTGGCCAGACCCGCCACCCACCATCGCAGCCATGGAGATGTTGTGATGCGGCGAGCGAAATGGTGGCGACGACGCAATGGCGTTACTGACCTGCATGCCCGCTGCACTGCGAACCATTGCACACGTAAACGCTTCATCCTCCGTGAGTCGAGGAAGCAACCCAGGCAATCGTCGCGCCAACATTGATTTACCAGCTCCGGGAGGCCCCATCATGAGCATGTGATGAAACCCTGAAGCAGCAACTTCAAGAGCAAGTCTGGCGCTTGTTTGACCGCGAACATCAGCCATGTCTGCAATTGCATCAACAACAACATGTGCGCTCGGTACTGCAACAGCGGGCCATGGCGTTCCGTCAACGAGTACCTCAACCAATTCTAAAAGCGACGACACAGGACGCAACCGTGCTGGACGCGCCAACATTGACTCAGCGGCAGCCGAAGTTGCTACAACAACTTCATATTGCGACACCGCATCAACAAGCGGAGCCATACCGGCTGTTGGTCGCAACGAACCATCAAGTCCTAACTCTGCAATGAACGCACATCGCTCTGCAGCTTCCACTGGCACGATTCCTTCAGCAACCAACAAACCGACCGCAATAGCCAAATCCATACCGGCACCACCTTTGCGCTCGCCTCCGCCAGCCAAATTGATCGTTATTCGCCGCAGTGGCCATTCAAAACCACTCGACAACAATGCTGCACGCACACGATCACGCGATTCTCGACACCCTTCATCTGGAAGCCCCACCACTGTGAAACCAGGAAGCCCCTTTCCAACATGCGCTTCAACTGTTATTGGCGTTCCACGAGTGCCAAAAAGAGTGGCTGATCGGATGGCTGCATACATGTGCTGTCCCCTTTGGGTTCGAGTCTGTGATAATCGACTAGATGTGTGCGAGAAGGACTGCAGTTTTGGCAACGGCCATGGGTCTGATGTTCGCGCTCTCCGGATGTGCAGCACCAGCTCGCACAGGTTCAAGTTTCTGCGCGCAACTTGGTCGTGAATTACCTGCCATTGGTCAGCCCATGGGCACAGGAACGGACGTCACGGCGATGGTTGATCGTTATGAACGTCTTCTCAAGCGAGCACCGCTTTCTATCGAAGGCGACTTTGCAATTCTGACTGGGCTCTTGCAAGACGCCTCAAAAGTCAACCCTTCTGACAAAAAGGCACTACAAAAAATGGCCGATGCAACATACGCGGCAAATCAATCTGCGTTGAACGTACGCGATTGGGTGAAGAGCACCTGTGCGGTCGACATTTCGACTGGCCTCAATATTGATCCACCGCGATTGCCGACAACGACTATCGCGACAACAACGACTTTGGTGGCAACAACCTCAACGGTTGTTCCGTAGAAATTCTTAGCGAATTTCTCCGCGCTTCACGATGACTTTGTCAACAAGTCCGTAGTTCTTAGCTTCCTCTGCGCTGAACCAGTGGTCGCGCTCGCTATCGGCCTGAACTTCAGCAACGGTGTGGCCAGAGTGATGTGCAATCAACTCAGCCATGCGCAACTTGATAAAGCGTGACTGCTCAACCTGGATTGCAATGTCTGATGCTTGTCCGCGCAAACCAGCAAGAGGCTGATGCATCATGATGCGAGAGTTTGGCAATGTATAACGCTTGCCTTCTGCACCAGCAGTGAGTAGGAACTGCCCCATAGAGGCTGCAAGACCCATGCACACTGTTGCAACGTCGCAACTTACGAACTGCATCGTGTCGTAGATGGCCATTCCGGCCGTAACGGAGCCACCAGGGCTGTTGATGTACAACCAAATGTCGGCATTGGCATCTTCGCCCTCGAGATAGAGCAACTGGGCACAGATTTGGTTAGCAATCTCGTCGTTGACGTCGGTACCAAGCATGACGACACGGTTTTTCAGCAATCGTGTGAAAATGTCGGAGCGAGGATCGCCGCCAGCATCGATGGCCATTGGGCTGACAGGAAGTCCAGAAGTACTCATAGTGGATAAAGGCTACCT
>CALPPK020000163.1 GCA_943325435.2 Bifidobacterium breve | reverse complement strand
TCGAGGTTCGGTTATTCGCATACACAAACAGGCGACCGGACTTGTCTGGATCGGATTTCTCCGACCAGCATCACCGTTGCGAGACAGTGCCGGAGTTTCGCCGGACTTCGCTGGATTGAGTACTGCACATCATTTCACTGATGCACTAGGCGTCAGAGTAGCAGAGGTTGATACGGGTGCACACAATTGCGTGCCGGCGTTTACGCCACGTAGTCAATAATGCGCTGAATTCCGTCGACAAGGTCGGCATCACCAAGTGCGAAAGAGAACCGCGCAAAGCCTGGAGCTCCGAACGCTTCACCCGGCACGATTGCCACATTCACATCAGTGAGAATCATGTCTGCCAGTTCCATGGTGTTCTTTGCAGACTTGCCCTTGATGTCACGGTTCAACAAACCAGAGAAGTTCGGAAAGCAATAGAAAGCACCTTGGGGTTCCATGCAGGTAACACCAGGAATAGTGGACAACATCTTGTGCATCAGCGCACCACGACGTGCAAAAGACTCGCGCATCATGTGTACTGCTGACAGATCACCGCTAACTGCAGCAAGCGCTGCAACTTGCGACACGTTGGCAACGTTTGATGTGGCATGCGATTGGAAGTTGGTAGATGCCTTCATGACATCCTTCGGACCAATCATCCAGCCAACACGCCAACCAGTCATTGCATATGTTTTCGCAACACCGTTCACGATGACGCACTGGTTTGCAAGTTCAGGAACCAAAGTAGGCATCGACGTAAATTTGTGATCACCGTATGTGAGGTGTTCGTAGATCTCGTCCGTAACGACCCATACTTTGTTCTTCACAGCCCATTCGCCAATGGCGCGCACTTCAGCTTCTGGGTACACAGAACCACTTGGGTTATCTGGTGAAACAAACAACAACACTTTTGTGCGTGGTGTGAGAACTTTGTCTAGTTGTTCCACAGTGACGCGGAATCCGTTCTTCTCTTCCGTGTCGATAATGACAGGTACTCCCCCAGCCAATGTGATGGCTTCTGGGTAGGTGGTCCAGAACGGTGCAGGGCAAATAACTTCATCGCCCGGATCACAGAGCGCTGCAAATGCGGTGAACACGGCGTGCTTGCCACCGTTCGTAATAAGTACTTGATCTGCAGTGCATGCAAAGCCACTGTCGCGCATAGTTTTCACAGCAACTGCTTCACGCAATTCAGGCAAACCAGCTGCTGGTGTGTAGCGCTGATACTTCACGTCGCGACATGCCTTGACGGCAGCTTCCACGATGTGATCAGGGGTGGCGAAGTCGGGCTCGCCGGCTCCGAAACCGATGACATTCAGACCCTGGGCCTTCAGGGCTTTGGCCTTGGCGTCGACCGCCAGGGTGGCTGACTCGGCAATGGCGCCGAGACGAGCAGAAACACGTCGCAATTCTTGTGGAGCAGGCATAAGTGAAAGGATTACACGGTGAGCGATAAGAACCAACTCGATTTTAAAATTCCCCAGCAACTTCTTCCTCTAGACGGCCGATTTGGCTGTGGACCCTCCAAAGTTCGCCCTGAACAGCTTCAGGCAGTCATGTCTCGCATGACATCGGTGATGGGCACCTCGCACCGCCAGGCGCCTGTGAAGAACAGCGTGGGCTCTGTACGCGACGGCTTGTCTTCTTTGTTCTCGCTTCCCGAAGGATGGGAAATTGTCATGGGCAACGGCGGCTCAACCGTGTTCTGGGATGTCGCCACATTCGGCCTCATTCGCGAACGTAGCCACCACCTCGTGTTCGGAGAATTCTCTTCTAAGTTCGCCGAAGCATCAGCTGCTGCACCTCACTTGTCTGACCCAGTAGTTGTGACTTCAGATACCGGCACTCACCCTGCACCTTCTAGTGATGCAACGTGTGATGTGTATGCATACCCGCACAACGAAACTTCAACAGGTGTTGCGATGACTCCAGTTCGTCCTTCGAAAGACGGACTTGTTGTTGTTGATGCAACATCTGCGGCAGGCGGCCTGATGTGGGACCCAGCAAATGTTGATGTGTATTACTTCGCTCCACAGAAATGCTTCGCATCTGACGGAGGCTTGTGGTTAGCAGCATGCTCACCAGCAGCTATCGAGCGCATTCGTGAGATCAAAGCAACAAAGCGTTGGATGCCTGCGTCACTTGACTTGTCAATTGCACTTGATAACTCTGTTGCGAACCAGACCTACAACACACCGGCACTTGCCACTCTCATCATGTTGGATGAACAAGTGAAATGGTTGAACTCGAATGGTGGTCTGTCATGGGCTGCGGCGCGCACTGCTGAATCAGCACGCAATATCTACTCGTGGGCAGAGGCTCGTGAATTTGCATCACCGTTCGTGGCAAACCCCGCGCAACGCTCTGACGTAGTGGCAACCATTGATATCGACGGCGTTGACGCCAACACCATTAGTGCCATCTTGCGCGCCAATAGCGTTGTGGATACTGACAGTTACCGCAAATTAGGCCGTAACCAGTTGCGTGTTGGCATGTTCCCCGCCATTGACCCATCAGATGTGGCAGCACTTACTGCCTGCATTGACGTAGTGGTTGACCATCTTCGTTCGTAGATTGAACATCAATGCCCATCAACGTTGACGAAGTTCTAGAGACCTATTGGGATGATCTCGCGCCACTGCGTAACCCCGTCATGCTTGTTGCTCTTCGTGGACTCTTTGATATTGGTGGCGTAGCAACTTCGGCACTCGACTGGATGCTGAAAGAACGCGACGCAACAGTTGTTTCAGACATCGACCCAGACCCATTCTTTGACTTCACGCAAGAGCGTCCGGAACAAGTCATTGACGAAGATGGTGAACGACAAATTCAATGGCCCGAAAACGACTTCATGATTATTCGGTACCCAGAAGGTGCCCGCGACATGATTGTGTTGAACGGCGTTGAACCTCACGTCTCATGGGGAACTTTCTCCCAATGCATCGTTGAAGTTGCACGCGGACTTGGCTGCAACCTTGTTGTCAGTCTGGGCGCTGCTGCTGAACAAACACCACACACACGCGTACCTCTCGTTGTTGGCAGCACCACCAACGAAGAACTCGCATCTCGTCTTGGTCTCAGTCGTCCGCAGTATCAAGGACCAACCGGAGTTGCTGGCGTCATGTTGGGCGCGCTTGACGACGCAAAAATTCCAAGCATCAGTCTTCGTGTCGGCGTGCCGCATTACCTCATGCACGCACAACACCCGAAGAGCGCTGCTGCGTTACTGCAACACCTGCAACATGTTCTTGGAATTCCTACAGATCATCAGAACCTTGTCGATGAGATTTCACGTTGGCAAGAACTGCACGATGCTGCAGTTGAAGGTGACCGCGAAGCATCGGCATATGTCACCATGCTTGAGCAGCGCTACGACCACACAATGGAACGCAATATGCCAAGTGGCGACGACTTAGCCGCAGAACTTGAAGAGTTCCTGCGCGGCCAATCCGACGACGACCCTTCCTAAACCGACTTCCGCTCGCCCACATAGGGATTGATGAACACACAAATCAGACCTAATCTCTTACCTATGCAACTCACCGCCGTTATTTGGTCAGACCCTTCCGGCGGTTTCTGCTCGCTCAACCCTGATACGGGTACAGCAAGCCAGGGCGCCACTGTTGAAGAGGCGCTAGCAAATCTTGAAGAAGCCACAACTTTGTACCTTGAGGAGAGCCCGCTTACTAGTGGCTCACCGGTGACAGGCGCTTTTGTGACCACTTTCAATATTTCAGACGTTGCCTAAGCTCCCCATCTGCTCTGGCGCCGAAGTAATTCAAGTTCTCATCAGACTCGGATTCGAGACTCGTCGACAACGAGGTGGCCACATAGTGATGCGTAAAGAAAACATCGTGTGCGTTGTTCCACTTCACAACGAACTGAGAATTGGAACATTACGAAATGTCCTCAAACAATCTGAGGTCTCCGTTGCTGAATTTCTGAGCGCTTATAAAACGCGCTGAGTTATTTGATGGCTGCGAAGCCCAATGCAAGGTCAGCCAAGATGTCATCAATTGACTCAAGGCCAACTGACAAACGAATCAGGCCTGGTGTTACACCTGCTGATGCTTGTTCTTCTGGTGTCAACTGACTGTGTGTGGTTGATGCTGGGTGAATCACCAAGCTGCGCACATCACCAATGTTGGCAACGTGGCTGTGCAACTTAAGTGCTTCAACAAACTTCTTACCGGCTTCAACGCCACCCTTGATTTCGAACGCGAGAACTGAGCCGTAGCCCTTTCCACCGAAGTACTTCTTCGCACGCTCGTGCCAAGGAGATGTTGACAAACCTGCATAGTTGATGCTCTCGACACCTTTTTCCTTCTGCAAGTACGCAACAACTTTGTCTGCGTTTGACCAGTGACGGTCCATGCGCAATGACAATGTCTCAACGCCTTGCAAAATTGCCCATGAGTTGAATGGGCTTGCAGACATACCGAGGTCGCGCAACATTTGTACGCGTGCCTTGATGATGTACGAACCTGCACCAAGTGCTGGCCAGTACGAAAGACCGTGGTACGACGGATCTGGTTCTGTGAAGTTCGGGAAGCGACCGCTTGCAGCGAAGTCAAACTTTCCACCGTCGATGATTGCTCCGGCGATTGAGTTTCCGTGACCACCAAGGAACTTGGTTGCAGAGTGAACAACAATGTCTGCACCCCACTCGAGTGGACGAATTCCGTACGGAGTTGGCACTGTGTTGT
>CALPPK020000162.1 GCA_943325435.2 Bifidobacterium breve | reverse complement strand
TTCGTCCGGTAGCGCCACCAACATGGGTGCTCTTACCAGTGTCTTCTTCAAGGTGAGCACGTTCAACACCAATACGTGTTCCGCTTGGCAACACGAGGAAACCATCGATATTCAAAGGAATGTCGTACTGACTGATTTGGTACGCCTTTGGCATGTCTGGATAGAAGTAGTTCTTGCGGTGGAAAGTGCAGGGTTGAATACTGCAGTTCAGTGCAACACCGATACGCATAGCGAGTTCGACTGCTTGCTTGTTCAGAACAGGCAATGCACCAGGCAAGCCAAGCGTTACTGGGTCGATGTTGGTGTTTGGTTCATCACCAAAATGGTTTGGTGAACCGCTAAATAGTTTTGTCTTTGTTGCGAGTTCAACGTGGACTTCAAGGCCAACGATGAGTTCCCAACCGCCCTCAAGCATTTGCTCTTCGGTAGCGATGATGGAACTGAGTGGATCTTGTGTCATTTCAATCCTCCTGCTGCATTTTCAAGGGCGCCGCCAACGCGGAACATTGGTGCTTCACCAAGCGCAGGGGCAAGAACTTGAATTCCGACAGGCATGCCGTGTGCGCCAGTACCAAACGGCACGCTCATGGCCGGGTGCCCTGCGAGGTTGGTAGGAATTGTGTAGATGTCACATAGATACATAGCCATTGGATCATCAACTTTGTCGCCAAATGGAAACGCAACTACTGGCGAAGTTGGCGTGAGAATTACATCTACTTGTGCATACGCACGTTCAAAGTCTTCTGCAATCAGTCGGCGCACTTTGAGGGCCTTGCCGTAATACGCGTCGTAATAACCAGCAGACAATGCATAGGTGCCAAGCATGATGCGACGCTTTACTTCATCACCAAAACCGGCTGCACGAGTAGCGCCATACATTGAATTGGTATCAACAGCGTTAACACGAAGGCCGTATCGAACACCGTCGTAGCGGGCCAAGTTGCTGCTGGCCTCTGCCGGTGCAATGAGATAGTACGCAGTGAGCGCATAAGACAAGCTTGGCAACGTGATGTCGACAATGGTGGCGCCAGCCGCTTCAAGCGCCGCGAATGCTTCATTGAGGCGCGCAATAACTTCGGGTTCTGCACCAGCAGGAAGATCTGTAACGCGACCTATGCGCATACCAGTAACGCCTTGTGAAACAGATGCAACTAGTGCAGGTGCTGGTTGCGGAATCGATGTTGAATCCATTACGTCATGGCCAGCAATTGCTTCGGTAATCAGCGCAGCATCTGCAACAGTTGTTGCAAATGGACCAACCTGATCTAGCGAACTTGCATATGCACACAAGCCGTAACGACTGACTAATCCGTACGTTGGCTTCACGCCAACCACACCACACATTGCTGCGGGTTGGCGAATACTTCCACCAGTGTCACTGCCAAGGCTGACAGGTGCAAAACCAGCAGCAACGGCTGCTGCACTGCCACCACTTGAACCACCAGGAACACGTGACGTATCTAGTGGGTTGCGGGTTGGACCAAACGCTGAGTTTTCAGTACTTGAACCCATTGCGAATTCATCAAGGTTTGTTTTACCGACCATGATGGCTCCGGCATCACGCAAACGCGACACGACCGTGGCGTCGTACGGAGGCTTCCAGCCTTCAAGAATCTTGGAAGAGCACGTTGTTTCAACGCCATGGGTGCACAGGTTGTCTTTTATGGCAATAGGTACGCCAGCGAGTGGACCGATTGGTCGACCTGCTGCGATATCAGCGTCAATTGCATCAGCGTGAGCACGCGCAGCATCAGCTGTTACAAGATTGAAAGCATGAATGTCTGTCTCGCGTGCAGTGATTTGTGCGAGATACGAATCAATTACTTCTCGTGCAGTTACCTGTTTTGATGCAATCGCTGCGGCGATTCCTGATGCAGTTGTTGGAATAGCAGCCATGACTAGTCGTCCAATCCGATGATTGGTGGAACGCGAAAACGGCGCTGGTCAGAAGATGGCGCAGCTGCCAATACTTCGTCTGTATCAAGACATGGTTGCTCGACATCTTCACGCAACACATTGACAAGTGGGAAAGGCTGAGTCATTGGGCCGACACCAGACAGATCAAGTGCGTCAATGTCACTGAAATGACCCATGACTTTGGCCAGTTGCTCGGTGAAGTGCACAACATTGGCCTCGTCGATGTCAAGGCGTGCCAGACGAGCCACTTTGGCTACATCAGCTGCGGAAATGGGGGTACCAGAAGGGCTCACGGCTTCTCAGCCTACGAGCCTCTGATACGGAAAGGCGAAAACGAAACCTAGGCCTCTGGGTGGACAGGCGGAAATTCTGCCTGGCGCTTCTGAAGGAAGCTCTGAACACCCTCTTTGAAGTCCGACCGGGTGAATGACTTCTGCATCAAAACGAGAGCGTCCTTACTTGCGGTTGCCACGTCTTTGCCGTAGTCGGAATAGACCTGACGTTTCATGACTGCCATCGAGGACGGCGACACATTCATCGCAAGATCTGATGCGTATTCAAGAACAACTTTCATGAGCTGGTCTGCAGGAACAACCCTGTTCACCATTCCCATTTCAAGAGCCTCTTGTGCCATGACAATGCGGCTTGACATCATGAGGTCAAGTGCAGTTGCCTGACCAACAAGTCGCGGCAACACCCAAGAGATGCCGTACTCACCGATAAGTCCGCGCTTAGAAAATGCAACAGTGAACTTTGCAGTGTCTGCACAGAAACGCATGTCACACATGAGGGCTTGCACCATGCCGAGACCAGCTGCTGCACCATTGACTGCTGCGATGACTGGTTTTGGCAAACGAGTGATCTCGTCTTGCATGCGTCCTTCAACAATGCTTGGGCCGTCATCGTTCTTTGCAGTATCCCCTGTTGGAATTGCTTGCAGTGTTCCCATGTCTGCGCCAGCGCAGTAACCCTTGCCTGCACCTGTAACAACAATGACGCGCACTTTCGGATCTGCGTTTGCAGCATCTAGTGCTGCGAAATACTCATTACCCATTCGGCCTGTCCACGCGTTGAGGCGATCAGGACGGTTAAAGGTGATGAGACCGATGCCGGGCTCTAGGACTTCATATAGACATTCACTCATGGTCTAAGACCGTAGACGCTTCGGGGGTCTCCTGAGAACGCAGACGATCAACTGCCAAGAACAGCACTGCAACTGCGAATACGCCGATGGCCACCCACTGGTTCAAGCGCATGCCACCAACGTGGTGGGCAGTATCAATTCGAATGCTCTCTGTTCCGAACCGCAGCACGGTGTAGCCAGCTACGTACCAGGCAAACAAACGGCCACGAGCCGGGTTGATGCGTCGCTCAAGACGAATGAGAAGCCATGCCAACAGAACACAGCCGACTGACTCATAGAGAAAGGTTGGGTGGAATGTTGTGCCCGCGGTGTACCCAGCTTTTACTGCGACATTTCCAGACACCTCTAAAGCCCAGGGAAGCGTTGTTGGCCGACCAAACAACTCTTGGTTGAACCAATTGCCCCACCGACCAATTGCCTGTGCAATTGCAATTGCAGGTGCAGCACACGAAATAATCCACCATGCATCGAGACCACGACGACGAGCACACCACCAGCCAACCGCAACACCAGCCGTGACGCCGCCCCAAATACCTAGGCCACCTTGCCAAATTTTTATGGCATCAAACCACTGACCTTGGAATCGCTCATAATCCGTCAGTACGTGATACGCCCGCCCACCAATAACACCAGCAGGAACAGCCCACATTGCGATTGAGGAAATATCTTCTGTTGTGCCAACGCCCTTGTTTTCTGCACGACGACCGGCAATACGAACCGCGACAATGACTCCAATAGCAATCATTAATCCGTATGCATTGAGACGTAATGGCCCGAGATGAATCGAACCAGATGATGGGCTCGGAATTACTCCAAGAAGAAAACTAAGTGTCATGCGGTAACGCGGTGCACGAATGCAACAGCACCCGCAAAGATGATGTCTTTGTCGTAGTCCTGTGTTGCAACGTGATAACTACGTTCAAGCATGACGCGCTCTACTGGGCCGCCATATGTTGCTGCTACTGCATCACTGTCACTTGGCTGAACAACATGGTCTTGCACTGACGTGTACAACAACATCGGCATCTTGATTGACGGGTAACGCGGTGCAAGCGGAGCGAGACCCTCAGACAAGAATGATTTCATTGCAGCAAGAGGAGTTCCGGAATATGCAGACTCATGAACATTTGGATCTGCAATGTCAGAACCAATGCCATCCATTGTGACCGTGCCGCCATCAATCATTCCCTGCAACATGTCAATTACTTCTTGTGGTTGCGGTTGCGTTGCAGGGTTAATGCAGACAATGCCGTGAGCTTCAGGATGTTGCGCTGCCATCCACAGAGTCAATGCACCACCCATCGATAAACCCATCACCACAATCTTCTTCGCGCGCTTCGAAAGAACTTGATACGCCTTCTCAGCATCTGCGCTCCAATCAGCCCAGCGAGTTGGAATCATGTCTTCAATCGCTGTGCCATGACCAGCAAGTTGCGGAAGCTCAACATGGAAACCTGCCGCCGCGCATGCTTCAGCAAGTCCACGCATAGAACCTGGGTTGCCCGTGAACCCGTGGAGGACGAGCACTCCGACATCGCCATTGCCGTTATGAGAGAAAGCCTCTGCCCCGGGAATTGTTGGTGCTGTCATGGTGACGTCCTTTCGTTCGAACTAATCGTAGGGGTCATTGTCAGAGAGGGGCTGTTCCCACCATTC
>CALPPK020000161.1 GCA_943325435.2 Bifidobacterium breve | reverse complement strand
TGGTCACTAGGTCGCCCCGGAGAAATCCACGGTCGCCAGCCAGAAGGTGAGCGCCTTGGGTATCAAGGTCCTGACCAGGGCTACATCATTGGTTTGGCCAAGCGTGCACGTGCTCGAGTTCGTTTAGCGCCAGGCGAAGACATGGATGACGTACTGCGCGGTTGTTCTCTTATTGCTTTGCGACGTGCGTCATTGTTTGGCCGCGCGCCAGTAGTGCATGACTTGAATGTTGCATTAGGTATGTGGGGCTATCTGTCTGATGCACCGCCAGCAGATTTGGTTGCGGTACGTCGTGAACTGTTTGTTGGCCTGGGTAACGCTGCTCATCACTACAAAGAAGGTCGCGCAATTGCTGATATGGCTCCGAATGAAACCTTGAAGATGTCGCCATCAGAAGTGGTGACTCAATTTTCAACACAGTGGCGTTCACTTACAGGTTTTTCAGCATGACCATTTACTCGGCTCCACTTTCAGACATCGAGTTTGCACTTAACTCTTTTGTCGATCTTCCTTCCATCATGAAGTACGACCACTTTGGCGAGGCTGACCACAGCATGGTTTCAGACCTGCTCGCTGAAGCAGGGCGCTTTATGGCTGACATCTTTGCTCCGCTGAATAAATCAGGAGACAACGAAGGCGCCAAGCGAAATGCTGACGGAACAGTCTCAACACCACAGGGTTTCATCGAGGCGTATCACGCATATGTCGAAGCCGGATGGGGTGCCGTTTCTTTTGATACTGGTTTCGGCGGCGGAGGCTTTCCTTTTGTCGTTGGTATCGCCATTCAAGAAATGATGAACTCTGCAAACATGGCGCTCAGCATGGCGCCACTGTTGACGCAAGGTGCGATCGATGCCATTCGTCATCACGGCGATGAGATTCAAAAAATGACCTACCTGCCAAAGATGATTACGGGCGAGTGGACTGGCACCATGAACCTGACAGAGCCAGACGCAGGAAGCGATGTGGGATCAGTTCGCACAAAGGCTGTACCGCAATCAGATGGCACCTATCGCATTTACGGCACAAAGATCTACATCACTTTTGGTGAACATGACATGGCAGACAACATCATTCATTTGGTGTTGGCGCGTACGCCAGATGCTCCGGCCGGAACAAAAGGTATTTCGTGCTTCATTGTTCCGAAATACCTCGTAGGTGCAGACGGTTCTCTTGGTGCAAAAAATGATGTTTCGTGTGTTTCTATCGAGCACAAACTTGGTATCAAGGCAAGTCCTACTTGTGTGTTGTCGTTTGGCGACAATGACGGCGCCATCGGGTATCTCATTGGTGAAGAAAACCATGGCATGCAGTACATGTTCACCATGATGAACCAGGCACGCCTCTCTGTGGGCCTTGAAGGGCTCTCGCTTGCAGAACGTGCGTACCAACAGTCACTTGAGTATTCAGTACTTCGTCACCAAGGTCGTGCACCTGGTGCACCTGCTGGTGAAGCATCGTCCATCATCGATCATCCAGACGTGAAACGAATGCTTGTCACAATGAAATCAACAATCGAAGCTCTTCGGCGTTTGTTGTACTGGAATGCTGCGTGCATCGATATTGCCGCACATCATCCTGATGCAGCGGAACGTGAAAAGGCATCTGACTTAGCTGCACTGCTAACCCCGTTGTCTAAGGGCTGGGGCACTGACATGGGCGTTGCGCTCACAGGTATCGCAATTCAGATTCATGGCGGCATGGGATTCATTGAAGAAACTGGTGTTGCACAGCATTATCGCGATGCTCGTATCACCACCATTTATGAAGGCACAAACGGCATTCAAGCAATGGACTTAGTTGGTCGCAAAATGGGACTCAAGGGTGGCGCAGTGCTCAGTGGCTTACTTGATGAGATTGAAGCGTTAGACGCCAAACTCATCAAACATCCTGAGCTGGAGTCTCTCGCATCTGCGTTGCAATCAGCATTGAAGTCTGTACGTGGCACCACTGAATGGCTGCAACAGAATGGTACGAACCAAGTAGCTGTGTTGTCTGGCGCTACGCCGTATCTCACTCAACTCTCAACTCTGGTTGGTGGTTATGTGATGGCACGGTCTGCACATCTAGCTGTTCATTCAGAGATGGCGACCGATGAAATTGCAGCAAAAGTTGCTACGGCACGGTTTTTTTGTGAACAACTACTTCCCGTTGTTCATGGGTTGAGTTCATCAATCACCGGTGACGGCGATTTGCTGATGAGCTTCACTCACGACACATTGTCTCGCTAAAGATCAATTGCGTGGGCGCGAAGCCCTTCGACATCGCAAAACTCTGTAGCCGCCATGTGTGTTGAATGAAGTTTCACTTGTGGTGCTTTGCCTTCTTCAAAGGCTTCCTGCCAGCGCGGTGCACATAAGCACCACTGATCGCCGGCTTTCAGACCGGCAAATCCGTATTGGGGCATCGGGGTGGAAAGGTCATTACCCGCAGCCTTCGAGAACTCAAGGAACTCATCGGTCATGATTGCGCATACGGCATGAACCCCAACATCGTCGCCGCCGACTTCACAGCAGCCAGTGCGATAAAAGCCTGTTACTGGTGATGTGCAGCATGTGCGTAAGCGCTCTCCGAGCACGTTGAGTTGTTCTGTCTCTGTAAAGCCGTCCATCTCTTCAAACTACCGTTGACTGTCGTTCAATCGCTGTGCCACTAACCTTGCAGAGTCATGTCTGATTCTCCTCGCTATCGCTTTGCTCCATCACCAACTGGTTTTTTCCACGTTGGGGGAGCCCGTACCGCTCTCTATAACTGGGCACTTGCGTTACGTACTGGCGGCACATTCGTTTTACGAATTGAAGACACTGATGAGTCTCGTAATAGCCCTGAATGGACCCAAGGCATCATCGACGCACTGTCGTGGTTGGGTATTGATTCGCAATCGCCCCGTTTCGAAGGACCGTACTTCCAATCACAAAATGCAGAACTTCACATTGCTGCTGCTATGAAATTACATGCTGCGGGTAAGGCCTATTGGTGTGATCTCACGGCCGACCAAATTCAGGAACGTGCAAAGACCTCAGGCAAGCAGGGATACGACGGCTACTCGCGCGATCGCGGGCTTGCTGGTGGCCCTGGGCACGTATTGCGGTTCCGTGTTCCAGAAGGTGCAACCATCGTGTCCGACCTTGTTCGTGGTGAAGTGGAATTTGCAAATGACACCATTGAAGACTTTGTATTGCTGCGCAGTAACGGGAGCCCCATGTTCTTGCTGGCCAACGTGGTTGATGACATTGAGATGCGCATCACACATGTAGTGCGCGCCGAAGAGCATCTACCGAATACTCCGAAGCAACAAATGTTGTGGGAAGCACTAGGTGCAACGCCACCAATCTGGGCTCATGTTCCTGTCCTTGTGAACGAACAACGCAAAAAGTTGTCGAAGCGCCGCGACAAAGTTGCTCTTGAGCAGTATCGCGAAGAGGGAATTCTTCCTGATGCAATGATCAACTACCTCATGACGCTCGGATGGGCTCCGGCTGGCGATACTGAAATTGTTCCTTGGTCTTCAATGGTGGAAGAGTTCCGTCTGGAAGACGTCAACCATTCACCAGCGTTCTTTGACATCAAAAAATTAGCCTCATTCAATGGCGATTACATCCGCGCAATGTCGTTAGCTGAATTCATTCAGGCAGCATCTCCTGTACTTGCATCCACAGAAGCATGGCCAGCAGATCGGTTTAGCGCAGACGCCTTTGCACAAGCAGCACCTCTTGTACAAACTCGAGTTGTTACGTTGTCGGAAATACCTGCAATGGTTGATTTCTTATTCCTCGAGAATCCTGCAATTGATGAAGATGCTTGGAACAAAACAATGACTTCAGATTTCGCTCGCACAGTTCTCACAGACTTCACCGCAGCAATCGCAACAGCTGATTGGAACCATGACAGTTTGAAGGGCATCCTTGAAACATGGACAGAAGCACACGGTTTGAAGTTGGGAAAGACTCAAGCACCAATTCGTGTTGCGATCACCGGACGAACAGTCGGACCTCCGTTGTTTGAAAGTCTTGAAATTCTTGGCCGCGAAGAAACTGCTCGTCGCCTCACTGCCGGCATTGCACGGCTGGGATAATTCCTGACATGCGCGCTTTTGTGCGTTCTGCATTTGTTCTCACCTTGGGAGCTTGCTTAGCTCTCGTTTCGTATGTGGGAATTGCAGCGATATCAGTTACGTGGGCTGGGACTCATCACGACACAACGAGGGTGGATGCAATTGTTGTTATGGGTGCAGCACAATACGACGGTGTGGCGTCACCGTTGCTTGCGTCGCGATTAGAGCATGCTCTTGATCTGTGGAAACAAAAGCAAGCACCTGTCATTGCAGTGACCGGAGGTAAGCGACCAGGAGATCGCTTTACCGAAGGTGATACGTCGCGCCGATGGCTGACCGACAGAGGAGTGCCAGCTGTTGACATCGTTGTTGAATCAGCTGGTCATTCCACATGGGAATCCATTGAGAACTTGGCCCCGCTATTGAACGACGTAGACGTTGATTCTGTGGTCGTAGTTAGCAGCTCGTGGCATGTGCAGCGTGCTGCGTTGTCGCTGGAGGAGTTGGGCTTTCGTGCCCACAGTTCGGCTTCGCCCGATGGAGTCCTGTCAGGGTCATCTGAAAAATCGAAACTGATTCGTGAAATTGCAGGCGTTTCCCTTGGTCGAATCATCGGTTTTGGCACTTTGTTCGACATCACGGGCTAAGTCCACGGTGGTGGTCATGGCGAGTCACCGCTAAACTG
>CALPPK020000160.1 GCA_943325435.2 Bifidobacterium breve | reverse complement strand
GGAACAACCGTGTCATTCAGGACTACTGAATTAGCCGCAACGATTGCACCTGATCCGACAACGGCTCGATGAAGGACAATTGCACCGGATGACACTTGGGCTCCGTTCTTGATGATGCACCCCTCTAGGTGAACAAGATGGCCGACCACGCAGTCATCTCCGACCGTCGTATGGTCCATGGGGGTCGTATGAACAACGGTTCCGTCCTGGATGCTGGTTCGCTCACCAATGACTATTGCTCCGTCATCGCCGCGAAGGACAGCACAGGCCCAAATTGAACTTTGAGCTCCGATAGTGACCGATCCGATGATGACAGCGTCTGGATGTACATAGGCTGTTGGGTGAATTGATGGAGTTTGATCACCGAGTGCGTAGATAGGCATGCGCCACGGTAGCAACTAGATCCGTGTCCTCTGATGGTCGTGGCGTTTTCCGAGATACCGTAGATGCCTATGTCACGTCGTATCGAGATCGAACTCACCAGCAAACGCCCAGATGGCACTTGGACATGGCGCGCTGCCGGCGCACGTGAACCTCGTGGTGAAGTTGTCGACTCAGTCGTCCCAGCTGGAGCCAACGTCAATGACATCATGCGCGCCGATGTTGAGACTGATCTTGATGGCAGTCGCGTGTTGTCGATCTCCCCACCAAAAGCCAAGAATGTTCGCACTGGTCTTCTTGAAATTCTTCCTTCAACACGAGCTTTTGAGCCTGTTACTCAGCAGCTTGCAAAGAAGGGTTCACGCGGCGGTGATGATCGTAAAGGTCCTCGTCGCGATCGTAAAGACGGAGACAAGCCACGCGGAGAACGTAAAGATGGCGATCGCTCGCGCGGAGATCGCAAAGAAGGTGCAGATGGTCGTCCAGATCGTCCTCGTCGTCAATTCTTTGATGCACCACCAGAACTTCCACAGCGTCCAAAAGCAAAACGTATTCGTCCGTTACGCGTGAACGTTGATGCGGTCCTTGCGGAATTGCCAGAAGCTCATCGCACAATTGCAGAGACCGTTCTCAACGGAGGCGTACCAGCAGTGCGCGCTGCTATCGAAGAACAGAATCGTCTCGCAGTTGCAGCTGGTAAAGAAAAAGTTCCTGCTGAAGGTCTCTTGCAGATTGCAGAACAGTTGTTGCCACGACTCCGTGTAGCTGAGTGGCGCGACAAGGCAATCTCTGCCGAGTCAATCATTCATGACATCGACCTTCGTGACCTTCGTTCAATCGTGGTCACCGCGGATCAACTCGTAGCAATTGACGAAGAGACTCGCGCTCTTGTAGCCAAGATGAAACAAGGTCTTGTAATTCGCCAAGAGACAGAGACAAAGAATTGGCTTGACGACGTTGCGGCTGCAACTTCAGTTGGTCGTGTAGTTCGCGCTTTGCGTTTGTCTTCTCAGCCGCCTAAAGCGGGAGTTCCTTTCCCTGCTCCGCTGGCTGCGCAAGTTGTCGCTGCAACTGTGGCTGGTCTCACTACTGATGCGCCGTCTGAGCGATGGATTGCGCTGTTGGAAGCAGCCGCGTTCTCCCCTGTTCACGCAAAGGTTCTTCCTGCCGCTGTCCCTGCTGTTATCTCTGAAGATCTCACGAAGACTGTCACTCGTCTCGGGCCACTCATGCCACAGATCGCAGCGTTATTCGGCATTGCAGTTGATCCGAAAGCTCGACCACCGCGCCCATTACAGGTTCCTCGTGGAGACAAAGGTCCTCACAAGCGCGCTGGAGAATTGAATAAGTCTGCCGACGGCAAGCCAGGTGCTGATAAGCCACGCCGTGGTCCAAAGCCACAGAGCGCCGATGCGCCGAAGCCAGAAGCCAATGTTGTTGCGTCTACTCCCGATTCATCTGAACCTGCTGCATCATCACCTGAACCAGTTCTTGCTCAGGTTGTCGAGGCGCCTGTAGTCGCTGAGTCTGAAGTGACTACTGAACAGGCTGAATAGCCTCAACTTCCTCACCATCACTGCTTCTCACTACGGTGGAGGCATGTCAAACTTGGTCACATATGAAGTGCGCGGAAACGTCGCTCTAATCACACTCAATCGCCCTGATGCTCGTAACGCTGTAAACGATGAGTTGGCAGCCGACATGGAGGCGTGCATTGATCGTCTTGAGGCTGATGACACGGTGTGGGTCGGAGTCCTCACTGCAAATACTGAAGGTCACAAGTCTCCTGTGTTTTGCGCTGGCGCAGACCTGAAGGCGCTAAGCGCCGGCGGACAAACACTTGGCACCAAGCGTGGTGGATTCGCAGGGTATGTGTATCGCGATCGAGTAAAGCCGATCATCGCTGCCGTTGATGGTCTCGCTACCGCAGGAGGATGTGAAATCGTCCTTGCTTCTGACATGGTGATTGCTACGTCGCGGTCATCGTTTGGTCTAGCAGAAGTAAAGCGAAACTTAATTGCCGGTGCAGGTGGGTTGTTTCGCCTCCCCCGCGCAATCGGGCGCGCAGTCGCAATGGAGGTAATTCTTACGGGCGATCCCCTTTCGGTTGATCGTGCCTATGCACTCGGATTAGTGAATCAAGTGGTCGAACCAGGCAAACAAGTTGAAGCCGCAATGGTGCTCGCTGAAAAAATTGCTCTGTCGGCACCGATGGCAGTTGCGGCTAGCCGTCGTGTAATTCTCGCTTCTGCGTACTCAACAGACGATGAGCTCATTGAGATGACAAATAAGGAATTCGCACCAATTCTGAAATCAGAAGACACAAAAGAGGGTCTGACTGCTTTTATTGAGAAGCGCGCACCTCAGTGGAAGGGCCGTTAGAGCTTTTTGCCAACAATGATCGTCTGAGCGACTAAGCCATGACGTTCGAAAAGATTCTTCATCGCACGATCGCCAGGTAGGGCGCTTGACTGCAGCCATGTTGCATTCTTTAGTTGCAGCTCACGAATGCACTCGAGAACTAGAGCATCACCGATGCCGATATCTCTGCTTGCGGATTCAACAAACACCGAGTTGATTAACCATTCGGTTGTGCTGCTTGCTGTGGCGATTAAAGATCCCATCACAGTTGTGCCAACTCCCGCTACCAAAGCCAGTGTCTGGACTGCTTCACCTGAAGTTGCCAAAGCTGATCCTCGGTACTGGACGGCCTCTTGTTCTGACAATGAGAGATGCCGTGCGAGAACAGCGTCATCGTCTTGCACCGCGTGGCGCACGAAGATCGAAAAATCAGGCACTACTTGAATCATCTTTGGATGGCGGGCGAACAACTACCTTGCGAGCTTCCCTGACAGCTTGATCGACAGCGAACTTCCCCACCATCTTTGCTGATGGAGCCTGTTTCTGAAGCGCCGTGAGAACTTCGTTGAACTTACGTGCGCATTCTTTTGAAAACGCTGAGAGGTTCACAGGGTTACTTCACAAAGACAGGACACGCATCGTCACCTATGGGGCACATGGGTGCGTTCTTGCGAACGAGAAGGAAACAGCTGTTGCACAAAAGTTCATCCGCGCGCTTCGGCTGTAGTTCGTCATCGCCGGTTGAGCGTTCTTCGCTATCTGGGACTTCGTCTTCTTCAGCTGGAAGATCTTCGCTGGCGAGACGATCCTTCAGAATCTTTGAGAGGTCTTCTTCGACGTCATCTGGTGCAACCATGTCGTCATCATCGTCGTCATCATCTCCGGGTTTACGCACAATGGTGGCACCCATGGAGTCGTCATCATCTTCGTCTTCATCAAGCAAAGCATCTTCATCGTCCTCGATCAGAGGTTCATCAAGTTCCAGCTCCTCAAGGTCGTCAATTTCGTCCCCATCGAGGTCAATCTCCAGTTCAATTTCTACTGGTTCAATCTTCTTCTTAGCCACTATGTGCTCCTAAATATGTGCAAGGACTCGCGGCGGGATACTAGGCATAAAACACTGCCAATGGGCGAATGCTGGGAAAATATCACAAGACCGTGACGGTTGTCACGGAGTCTGATTACTGATTTTTCGTCGAGCGCTTCGACTCAGCACGACGCTCAGACTCAAGCCGTTCAAGTTCTGGGACTTCAGTTGTCATGTGGGACATCGCGGCAGCAACGGCATGGTGGCCGGCCTTCTCAGAGATCTGCTTATGCATCTCCAGAGCCACCCTGCGGTACGAAGGATGACCTTGTGGACCTGAACGCAGTTCCAGCATGTGCATCGCCTCACGGGCGTTGAACTGCATTACATAGCGGATTCTGTAGGCCATTGAGACCGCGTAGCTGGCCTGATACGGATGGTCGGCTGCAAGAGCGTCATACAGCGACGATGAGCGAGCCATGACTTCATCAAACATCTCTGCTCCCCCGGCGGCATCCACAAGCTCCGGACGGGTGTAGCCGTGGTACGGAGTCAACGGTTGCCATTCGATGGTCAACAGGCGGTGGCGCTGCATATCGCGGAAAGCGCCGTAGTCAGACAGAACATCGAAACGGTAATCAATGCTCTCGAAGGCTCTACCTGGACGATGCCGGCGGTTGTCTCGATTGCCGATGTATGCGTTGAGACTGTCTGTCTTATCTTCGACACTCATTGCTTCAACGCGCATACGAATCTGAGACTCTGGCAAATGTGAGTATTGGTAACAGGCCGCTGCAACCAACTTGTTCTCGCCATCCGGATCAAAATCGATCAATGTCACTTCGTCGACATCTGTTGCAATCACGTCGCCCATTATTGAGTCAACAATGTCAGTCATTGCGGCAGTGTTCGTCGATAGATAGTCAGACCACTTCACTCCACGTTCTGGCACGTCAACGCGACGGAGGAACGATGGAATTACCTTGCGAAGTTCTACGAG
>CALPPK020000159.1 GCA_943325435.2 Bifidobacterium breve | reverse complement strand
CGGCGACACGCTGACATTTCTGTAACTCAAAGAGTGGTTAGCGGCGGCCCTGCTGTTTAGCCTTTGCGGCTTTTTCTTCAGCTTTGCGAGCCTTACGTGCTTCACGTTTGACAGCTTGAGCAGCTTCATCTATTTCACGTACAGCAGTAGTTGGCGCTGGACCTGATGGCGCAAAACGCTCATCTGATGCAACAAGCAAACGGAAACCTTTGAGTGAACGCGAGTACTGAATAACCATCAGGCGCACTGCATCAAGACCGAATTTTTCGAGAGCTTCTGGAAGTACAGCGTGAAGTTCTTCAAGAGTTGGATCTTCAGATGAGTCAGCAAGCTTTTCAATTGTCCACTGTGTGCATGGTTCTGCAAGAACAACACCTGCGTCATGTGCGGCGCGGCGCTTTGCAATGCCGTCGCGAACAAGTGCGCCAAGAGACGCCTCGTCATCAAATGCTGTTGCAGGCAAACCGACGATGCGAGCAAATCCGTCGCGAAGGTCGCCTTCAAGCGCCATTGTCAATGTGGCAATTGTTGAGTCTTCAAGATTCTCAAACGCTGCGGTGTAGCGGCGGTCAAGGAGAAAGCGATCTTTGTCTTCGTTCATCGTTGGGCCTTTCAGGGGTACCGCACGAGGCTATTGGCACATCGCCTCATCGAGACAATGCTTGCATTTCTAGAACCCGAACTGGGGTAGTAAGACCCGTACGGATACTGGGCAATAGGCCCCCGATACCCAAATTGGAACGCCAGGTCACGGTCCACTTAATGGCGGTATTTGCGGCATAGGTGCCAGCTTGTCTGGTGTGAGATGCCGACGTGTAGGTGTACATGCAATTACTTGTGTCGTTATCGCCACGAGATTGAGACCATGGGGTGCCAGGGCCTCTACACGTCACAGCAGAGTTGCCATCTCCTGGTGAATAAATCAGCGATGTAGGAGTTGCGGTTGTCGTGACAGTGATTGGTCCGGCAGAAGTTGGGATGTATGCAGTGACACTGACTGTCTTCCACACTGATCGCGGTACCCAAAACCATGTTCCGACGTTGACAACCATTTTGTTTGACGGTGGAGCAGTTTTGATCAACAACATGTTGACGAGTCGTGACACTTTGCTTTCTGAGTGTTGCGCAACACGAGACGATGTTGTTTGCGGTATCCAATGCAATGACTGATTGGTAGGACAACGACGAACGTACAACACGTCATCAATACCATCGCGTGAACGCACAGTGATGGGGCCTGATGACGGACCAGGAGTTGGCGTGATGCTGGTAACAACATGCCATGAACATGGATCTTTCGAGTCCGGGGCATCGAAACTGACTTGCGCTTCTATGTTGTCGCCGATCAGTGAACCAGACCCATTGGCCTCTGCGAGAACGAGTGGTGGACGTGAGAGATCAATGAAGATTGTGAGGACAAGGCCACTGATGGCCAGCCAGGCCAGTGGATGATGAATAGAACGTGACTGCACGATGAACCTCCTAGGAAAACCGATTGCCGGGACGAGATTGTGACGAAACTCAAGCCCGTTGTGCAGTCGGGATGTGTGCGGCGCCTAGGTGTTGTTGGCGAGTCGTTCAGGGATAACCTCTTAACACCCTGAAAACAGGTCGCACGTGGAAAGCAGATTGGTGTCTATGACCCAGCAGCACCCAGAATTAGAGCAAGAGCAGGCGTACATCCTGCATGCCTATGAGTGCCTTGAAGCAAGCCGTGTTGGCGCACTCAAGATTCGAGAATTGACCTCTTCTGGCCCTGGTGGAACATTCCAGGCTCGACTCGAGCGCAACGTATTTGACGAAAATCTTGTGCATCGTTTAGAGCAATTGGAACTAGGGAATGCTGCCCTGGTGTTTGGTCGTATTGATCGCACAGCAGATTCTGGTGACGAGGTAGAAAGTTTTCATATCGGACGCCTTGCGGTAGCAGATGCCAACCGTGAACCTGTTGTGGTTGACTGGCGCGCGCCAGTAGCTGAACCGTTTTACCGTGCGACTGGCCGTGAGCAAATGGGTCTGTTACGTCGTCGCCATTTTGTTGTTGAAGGTCCGCAATTATTGGCACTTGAAGATGAGTTATTTGGTGAAGGTCATCTTGGTGTCGGACAAGACGACGGCCTCGGCGATGACCCTCGTCAAGGACTTCGCGGATACAGCACATTGCTAACTGCGCTTGGTCGTAGCCGCACTGGTCAACTTGGCGACATTGTTGCAACCATTCAAGCCGAGCAAGATGAAATCATTCGCTCGCCACAAGCCGGCGTGCTTGTTGTGCAAGGTGGCCCCGGAACAGGAAAAACCGTTGTTGCGCTTCACCGCGCTGCCTACTTGTTGTACACCCATCGTTTCCCGTTAGAAGACCAAGGCGTATTGGTTATTGGGCCAAACAGGGTGTTCTTGCGCTATATCGAACGCGTATTGCCGTCACTCGGGGAAGCAGGCGTACAGCAAGTCATATTGGCTGACCTCATTCCTGAAGTGCAGTTCGGATTACGGGAATCTTCAAATGTTGCTCGAGTCAAAGGCAACAAACGCATTGCAAAAGTTATTGACAAAGCAATTACAGATCGTGAACGACCCCTGCGTGAAGATGTGCAATTGCCATACGGCGTTGGCTTCGTGCGTTTGCGTGCTGAAGAATCAGTACAGATCATCAAGGCTGCACGTCGTCGTTATCACCGCCACAACCAAGCACGTCGTTATGTAGAAAACGAAGTGTGGGCAGCATTGGCTGCAAGTTTCCGTAGTGGTGCTGATGCAGAAGATATTCGCGATGCACTTACTGGCACTCCAGAAATTCGTGCCGTGTTGGAACGCATGTGGCCAGTTCTTACGCCTGCTCAGTTGTTGCATGATCTGTTTGGGTCAAAAGCTTTATTGAAGTTGGCTGCAAACGGCATTCTTCCCGAGGCTGATTACTTGGCTTTGTATCGCGAACGTTCCGAATCTCTAGATGAAGTGCGTTGGAGCAACGCCGATGCCGCACTTCTCGATGAAGCTCGATTCTTGTTGGGGCCACGCCCGCGCAAGAGCGGAAAAATTGATGAGACAGATGAAATTCGTACCTTCGGGCACATCGTGGTTGATGAAGTGCAAGATCTCACCCCAATGCAGTTGCGCATGGTTACGCGTCGTTCATTGAGTGGCTCAATGACAGTTGTTGGCGACATTGCCCAAGCAACGGGCCCCCTTGCACCAAATGATTGGAAAGATGTGCTCGAACACCTTCCGTCGCGCAAAACTCCGCGCATCGTTGGATTGTCTGTTGGGTATCGAATTCCAGCCCAAATCATGGAACTAGCGGACAAGGTGATGCATGCTGCGACTCCGGGGCTTCGCGCTCCACGAAGTGTGCGCGATGGTGACGAAGTGCCCGTGATTACTTCCGTTGAATCTGACGAAGCACTCTTTGGGGCGGTCATTACACGGGCTCGCATTCTGTTGCAGCAATCAGGCGGAGGCAGAACTGCAATCATTTGTCCTGATGACATGGTTGATCAGATGTCGACTGCATTGACTTCCGCATCAGTTCCACACGGACGTGCACAGGCGGCCGGCCTTGATGAGAACTTGTCTATTGTTCCTGCTTCGTTAGCAAAGGGACTAGAGCTTGATGATGTCATCGTGGTTGAACCATCTGCAATTGTGGCTGATGATGCACAAGGTTTGCGTCTGCTCTACGTCACACTGACGCGTTCCACGCGAAGTTTGACAGTTGTTCACCGCCTGGCATTGCCAGACGCAATGCTGTAACTACTACAGATTCAACAGTGGAGTTGCCGCATCGATGATGAGCGGAATAAAGCGAAGTGCTTTGTCTGCATCGGCTGGGCGTTTTCTTTCAACTGCAGTTTGAATCAGACGCACGACGCGTTGCACGCTTTCAAGAATATCGATTTTTGATTCGATGATGAGGGGTTCTATCGCCAACAAGATTGCGTTAGCTTGAGCAACTTTCCCTTTGGCTTCCTTAGAGTCGCCGTCAACAACTGCTTGACCGAGACCGTCTGCAACAGGGATCAATTGTTGCAGCAGAGAGATGATGGAACCAGTTGGTGCAACAGGAATAGTCGTTGTGGTAACTGGGGCCACTGTTGATTCGGTGCTACCAGTAATTTCAGTTGCACATGAAGTGAGAGCGATAGCGCATAGAGCAATGCTCAGTAAGCGTTTGGTATTCGTCATCGAGACGCTCCGAGGGTGAGGGAATTAGATCGTCACAAGTATGCGCCCGGTGGCAAACGAATCCACCGTGACAGAAGTGCCATCGATCATGACCGTCATGTCGCCGGCTTCTGCGCCAACTTGCACTGTTCCGTGTGATCCTGGAACCAAATGTGAAGTCTCAAGGAACTCCAACATTCCGGGAGTGAACTCAAGTTCCTCTGGAATGCGTGAAACGGTGAATTCTTGACCAGAAGTTAGCTCGGACAATTTCTTGGCTGCTGGGGGTTGGTACCCGCTACCAGGAATTGGATTTCCATGTGGGCATGTGGTGGGTTCACCGAGTAAACGACTCATTGCGGTTTCAACTTCATGCGACATGACATGTTCCCAACGGCCAGCTTCGCGATGTGCAAGCGACCAAGACAAACCAAGAATGTCTGTGATGAATCGTTCAGCAATTCGATGACGACGTACAACTCGAACTGCAAGTTCTTCACCAGTAACAGTCAATGTGATTTTTCCACCAGCAACTTCGATGAGTGATTCATCTGACATGCGTTTGATCATTTCAGAGACTGAAGGACGAGATACTCGCAACCGATCAGCT
>CALPPK020000158.1 GCA_943325435.2 Bifidobacterium breve | reverse complement strand
TCTACGCCACGAAATATTGGAACCCCGTCTGCGGTGTTGCACAAGGCAGAATAGAAGCCCATGGCTGATCCATTTATTTCCGTTGCCGAACGCTTGGCGCCTGCATTCGCAGCTGTGGCCGGTGGTGCGTGTGACCCTGTGGTTCGCCCAAGCGACCGGGCAGATGGTCAGGCAAACGGAGCGCTTGCACTAGCGAAGAAGTTGGGCCTCCAGCCTCGTGAGGTAGCGCAACAGGTTCTTGATGCCGCGGGTGATGTGTCCGACATGTTGACCTCAACAGAAATTGCTGGCCCTGGGTTTATCAACCTTGTCTTTTCAAATACGTTCATTGCTGAACAGTTATCTCTGGCTACGCACAATCCGCGATTAGGCGTGCGTGCATCTTCCGACCCGCACACTGTTGTTGTTGATTACTCTGCGCCGAACGTTGCGAAAGAAATGCATGTGGGTCATCTTCGGTCCAGCGTCATTGGCGATGCTTTGGTACGGGCTTTGATGTTTGTTGGTCACACTGTGGTTCGCGAAAACCATATTGGCGACTGGGGAACACCATTTGGCATGTTGATCGAACATCTCATTGATATGGGTGAAGACAATGCTGCGCATGAATTGGGTGTGGGTGATCTTGATGGTTTCTACAAAGCTGCGCGGCGCAAATTCGAAGAGTCAGATGAATTCAAAGGTCGCGCACGTGCCCGCGTTGTCATGTTGCAGGGTGGCGACGAAGACACATTGCGTTTGTGGGGCACTCTGGTCAGTGAAAGCACTCGGTATTTCAACCAGGTGTATCGCCAACTCGATGTATTGCTGACAGACGATGACCTGATGGGGGAGAGCGCGTACAACCCCATGCTTGCTCCTGTTGTTGAACGTCTCCGTGAAGCAAAGTTGTTGGAAGAAAGCGACGGAGCCGAAGTTGTTTTCGTTGATGGCTTTACAAACAGAGACAACGAACCGTTACCACTCATTATTCGTAAAGGCGATGGCGGGTACAACTACGCAACATCTGACTTGGCGTGTGTTATTGATCGCGTCGAGCGCATCGGTGCGCGGTCGCTTCTTTATGTAGTGGGCGCACCTCAAGCACAACACCTGCAAATGGTGGAAGCTGTTGCTCGCAAAGCCGGCTGGCTGCCTGAGGGCTTCATTATGAATCACGTGTCGTTTGGCAGCGTGCTTGGTGCTGACCGCAAAATGTTGAAGAGTCGCTCTGGCGGCGAGACAGTGAAATTGAATGCGCTACTTGATGAAGCTGTTGAGCGCGCAGAGGTATCAGTCGCTGAAAAAAATCCTGATATGTCTGCTGCAGACAGAACAGCAGTAGCGACAATGGTTGGAATTGGTGCGGTGAAGTATTCAGACCTCAGTTCTGACCGCGTGAAGGATTACATCTTTGACTGGGAGCGCATGCTGTCATTTGAAGGCAATACAGCTCCTTATTTGCAATACGCACATGCACGTATTTGCAGCATCTTTCGTCGTGCTGGCATTGATAGGGCGTCCGTTCGTGATGTCGTGCCAACACTGGTTGAAGTGCAAGAACGTGATTTGGCTCTGCGAATTTTGCGTTTCGATTCAGCTGTCTGGGAAATGATCGACACCCTAGGGCCACACAAACTGTGCACATATTTGTTTGATCTAGCAACTGATTTCACGTCGTTCTACGAACATTGTCCTGTGTTGAAGGCAGACAATGATGCAATCCGTGATTCGCGTCTTGCATTGTGCGATGCCACAGCACGAATCATGTCTGAGGGGCTTCTGCTTCTTGGAATTAGAGCACCGGAGCAAATGTGAGCGCAATCCCACTTCGACTATTGCCAGATTCTGCAACCATTGGGACAGACGATTCGCTATCCATCGGTGGCGTGCGTATTGCAGAACTTGCCGCGCAATACGGCACACCATTATTTGTCTACGACGAAGAACACTTGCGTGCGCGGTGCCGTGCTGCTGTCAATGCGTTCGGGGTAGGAAATGTCGTCTATGCAACGAAAGCATTTATTTGTGGAGCGATGGCTCGCCTAGCGCACGAAGAAGGATTACTGCTCGACGTAGCAACGGGCGGAGAACTGCACACGGTTATTCATGCCGGAGTTCCTGCCAGCAGTTGTGTGCTTCATGGCAACAACAAATCTCTCGATGAACTTCGTATGGCAATCGCTGCAGGTATTGATCACATCGTGGTCGACAGCTTTGACGAAATTGATCGGATCGAAAGACTGCATGCAGACGGTTTGCCTGTTGTGCGTGTTCAATTGCGTATTACCCCAGGCGTTCATGTGCATACACATGAATTCGTATCAACTGGTCAAGATGATTCAAAGTTCGGCTTCAATCTGAATAACGGGGATGCTCACAAAGCGATTGCGCGCGCACAATCATCGGAAGCAGTTGACCTCATTGGAATTCATTGCCATATCGGCTCAAATGTTTTTGCGGTAGAAAACTTCGCAGAGGCCAGCAAAGTCATGGTTGATTTGTTCTCAACCTTGAACTTGCCAGGTCTTACATTGGGTGGCGGACTCGGTGTTGCGTACACAGAGAATGAAGAGGCGCCCACCATTGAACAATGGGCAGAAGTGTTACAGCGTGCAACGCAGTCGTTGCCAGCAGGTTCGAAAGTTTCAGTAGAACCAGGTCGCAGCATCGTTGCATCAGCGGGAGTCACTGTGTACACCGTTGGCACGGTGAAGCCGATTGATGGAATCCGCACATACATTTCGGTCGACGGCGGCATGAGTGACAATCCGCGTCCGGTTCTTTATGGCAGTGGGTACGAAGTGTGTGACCCTGCACGTATGTCAGCTGATCGCACAGATAGCGCTCGCATTGTTGGCAAGCATTGTGAGAGCGGTGACATTCTTGTTGAATCAGGTGCAGTTGCTCCGAATGTTTCCGTCGGTGACTTGTTGGTCATGCCGGTCACAGGTGCGTATGGGTATTCCATGGCGAGCAACTACAACAAGGTCATGCGACCAGCTGTGGTGTTCGTTGCAGACGGTGAGTCACGCCTGGTCGTGCGTCGTGAAACATACGACGATCTGGTTCGCCTCGACCTCTAGGTCTGCTGCCACACCCACCTCCTACGGTGTGAATGACCGAGAGGAATAGATGAGCGATATTGAGTTTTGTCCTGAATGTGAAGCACCCGTCATTGGTTTTGGTGACGATATTCGGTGTACCGACTGCGGTTGGACCCTCAGCGAGACGGACGGCCACTAGGGCCTTCTAAATGTCCCTTTCGGGTCGCTAGTCGTAGCCGTAGGCTTGGTGCCTATGGCAAAAGCCCCCGCGCCTCAATCAATCGTTCGAATCGGAGTCCTTGGCTGCGGCAATGTCGGTGCTGCTTTCGTGCAACTTGTTGAGCGCCA
Source organism: Bifidobacterium breve (assembly GCA_943325435.2). The sequence goes on along the minus strand of CALPPK020000158.1, from coordinate 1,436 downwards.
GGCAGACATCATTGAAGCGCGCACTGGGGTTCGTCTACAGGTGGCCAATGTTGCTGTACGCAATATCAGCCGTGACCGCGAAGTTGCTCTTCCAGATGGTGTGCTGACGCGCGATGCACATGCAGTTGTTGCGGACCCTTCAATAGATCTCATTGTGGAAGTCATCGGCGGCATCGAGCCGGCCCGGGAACTAATCGCAACTGCAATTGCAAATGGCAAACCTGTTGTTACAGCAAACAAAGAATTGCTCGCCAATGTTGGTCACGAACTGTGGGCGCAATCTGATTCTGCAGGCGTCGACTTGTTGTTTGAAGCAGCAGTGGCCGGCGGTATCCCACTCATTCGTGCATTACGCGAATCATTGCGCGGTGAACCAATTACTCGCGTAATGGGAATCGTCAACGGCACAACAAACTTCATTCTCACGAAAATGACAGAAGAAGGTGCTGACTATTCAGCAGCACTTAGTGAGGCACAACGTCTTGGTTTTGCCGAGCGTGACCCAACAGCAGATGTTGAGGGCTTTGATGCCGGAGCAAAAGCCGCAATTATCGCGAGCATTGCTTTTGGTGCCCGCATTGTTGCTGGCGATGTGTATCACGAAGGAATTAGTGGCATCACTGCTGCGGATATTGCTATCGCAAAGCGCCTCGGATACGTAGTGAAGTTGCTCGCTATTGCAGAACAAGAGAATCAGTCGGACCCAGTTGCAGTGCGCGTGCACCCGGCCATGGTTCCTGTTTCACACCCGCTCGCAAGTGTTCGTGATTCTTACAACGCAGTGTTTGTAGAAGGCGATGCAGTTGGCTCGCTGATGTTTTATGGTCGCGGAGCTGGTGGTTCACCAACAGCCTCTGCGGTGCTTGGCGATGTCATTGATGCGGCAGTCAACTTGCGTAAAGGAACACACGGCACCATCGGCACGTTTGCCCGAGTACCTGTATTGCCAATCGACGAAACTTCATCGCAATATCTCATCGGACTTGACGTTGAAGATAAGCCTGGTGTTTTGCACGCCATCACCGGCGTATTTGCAAGTCATGGCGTCAGTATTCGCGCAGCTGAACAAGAAGGAATAGGGCAGGACGCTCGTCTTGTCTTTATTACTCACCGCGCTAAAGAATCTGATGTTCAGGCGTGTGTCAGTGAGTTCCGCAAGTCACCTGCTGTGCGACGTGCATCTGGCCTGATACGCGTTATCGGCGAATAGTTCTCATGAAGTACGTTTCCACTCGTGGTTCGGCGCCTGTCTTGGGTTTTGCAGACGTTGTTCTTGCTGGTCTTGCCAACGACGGCGGCCTGTATGTGCCTGAAACTTGGCCAACTCTTGGCGTAGTGACTTCTGGTTCGTATGCAGAACTTGCCGCATCAGTGTTCGTTCCGTATGTCGGAGCAGATATTGATAACGCCACCATGCTGCGTCTGTGTAATACCGC
>CALPPK020000157.1 GCA_943325435.2 Bifidobacterium breve | reverse complement strand
GTGCCATTAGCCGCGCATATTCCGAGCAGTACAACGGCATTGTGTTGCAAGCAGTTGGAGCAACTCTTGGTGTGTTTGTGGTGATGTTGCTTTTGTATCGCAGTCGCATCATCAAAGTCACTGATCGCACACGTCGCATTGTTATGGGCGCGATGATGGGTCTTATGGCGTTCTATTTGGTGTCATTTGTTATCGGAATGTTCGGCTCGATGCCATCGTTCATTAATGATGCAAGCCCAATGGGAATTGCATTCAGCTTGTTCGTTGCAGGACTTGCTGCGTTTAACCTGGCGCTTGACTTCGACATGATTGAAAAAGGTGTGGCAAACAAATTGCCAGCGCACATGGAATGGTTCTGTGCACTTGGTGTCGTAGTAACACTGGTGTGGTTGTACCTAGAGATCTTGCGCTTGTTGTCGAAACTTCGCGACAACTAAATCACTTCGCGTCAAGCGAATTCAAGAACTGAAAGAGAGCCTCGTTAAATGCAGCGGGGCTCTCTTGCTGTACCCAGTGCCCTGCATTAGGTATCACTGTGCCGCCTACAAAATTCGGCAACGTACTAGTCATGTAATCAATAGAGGTCGAATTCAAAAGATTCACAGGGTCGTGCTCGCCAGTTATGAAACTGATAGGCATCGTCATCTTTTCTACCGGAATGTTCCGAGTGTTCTCATAGTTGGTATCAAGATTGCGATACCAACTCACTGGACCAAAAAATCCCGACTCAGTGAACTGAGAGACATATTCGTCGAAGTCTTCCAGAGACAACCATGACCATGGAAGTGGTGGAGGAGTTGGGCGACCAGTGAGAAAAGTTGTATCAGCCATCGCAGGTAATTCCTTTGTGCTGAAAAACATGGGGTCATTTACTCCAGCCGCTGACGCACTCCACAAAACTGTGGCCATTGTGTGGGCTACATCTTGTTGTAATTCACTCTCGGCTTCATTGGGCCGTTGAAAATACAAAATGTAGAAATACCTGTCTCCGTAGCGTGCGTTCATCAATTCAATTGGTGCCATTGGCCAATTGGTAAACGGAACACTGACTGCGGCGCCAGCACGCACTCGTTCAGGATGCAAGCGACAAAGATCCCATAACAACAAAGCTCCCCAGTCGTGACCGACATAGATCGCTTTCTCGTGACCGGCCTGTTCCGCTAGGTGTAAAAGGTCAAGAGATAAATCTGTTGTGCTGTATGCATCGACATTTTTTGGCACACTGCTTCGGCCATAACCTCTTTGATCAGGTGCAATGACGTGATAGCCCGCCTCTGCCAATGGAATCATCTGGTGGCGCCAACTGTGGGCCGTCTCTGGGAAACCGTGGGCCAGAATTATCAGGGGTGCGCCGTGATCTCCGCTTTCATGAACAACAAGGTCAACACCATTTACTGATGCAGTGCGTTGATGTACCGAATATGTCATGTGGGTTTAGACAGACGGTGCAACGGTGCTGGCGCTGAGTGTGTTCAACTCGGCCCAAGTGGTATTCGATGAATTCCACACTTTTTCAAATACCGCATCCACGGCGTCGGAGAATCCGAAACGGTTACGGAAGTTGTACACCCACGCTTGTTTGTTTACTTCAATGTCCATATGTGCAATACGACCCATGATGTATGTATCCCAGATAGCTGCTTGGGGCAATGACAATTCAGTGTCGGCCGGAGCCTCTGCAAAGCCGCCCCGCAACCGATCACGTGCGCGCAACATGCCGCGCGCCATAGTGATGGTGGTGTTCAGTTCACTTTGCTGACGAGGTCGACGCGTATCTTCAAGCGCACCCGAGTGAGGTGTGATTGTGATGAGTGAATCAGTGACTTCAACTTCAATGCGTGTTAACGATGAGTTCTCGTTAATCGCAATGAGTACGTCAATATCATCAAGACCAAGCTGTGTTGCCATGTGCTCTGCGATACGCGCTGTATACGCAGTATCAAAGGCGACAAAGTTATAGGTGTCTGGGGTGACCGTAAGGGTCATGATTAGTTAGCTGCTGCGGCTTGCTTCTCGCGAAGTTGCGCCTTGCGCTCATTGAGGGCTTGCATTCCAAGGTCTGCAATGTGGTCATTTTCATCCTCAGTGAAACCAGCAAGTTCGCGGAATCGGCGAGCAATCGCAAAGCTTGATTCGTCTGAATCGCTGCGGCTCCCACCGTACGAGAACATCTTGTCGACAATGCCCTGGAACTCAAGAGCCTTCTTGCGACGCTCTGGATCGTTCTCTGTAATTTTACGCAACCAGTCGCTGCCCATCTTCACGTGAGTTACTTCGTCTGCAAGCATCCAGTCTTCACAGAATTCGAGGTACGGGTCGCCAGCGATTTCACCGAACTCTTTCATGGTGGTGAACACGTCAATTGCAAGACCTTCAAGCGCGCGGTTCACGCCAGCAAGACGAAGCACTGGGTCGTTCGAGCATGCTGCTTGGAAGAGCACGGTGTTCTCGGCGTATTGACCGATCTCGCTTCCCATCCAGTCGCTGAGCTTCAAACTGATCTCAACGTGACGAGCTTCGTCCCATGCTTGGCGAGCCATGTCGAGTTTGAGTTCGAATGGTGCTTCTTCACCAGTGGTGAAGTCCCAGCATGTACGGCCGGCGCCTTCAAGAGCCTGAATTTCACCAACGAAAATGCCGTGCATTAGTGCACGTGCAGCTTCACTTGCATCAGGTCGTGCTGGTGTGAGGCGATTTGAACGTCGCGATTTTTCAGAATCGGCGATGAGTGAAACGCGACCATCGGCCATGCGATCTGCTTGTGTGATTTGGTTGAAACGCTCGTCGCGTGCCAACTCTTCAACGGGCATGAATTTTTTCATGACAGTGCTCCTTGTGGTGCTTGTGTGTTGATTCCGATGCTTCCGTGACCAGCGACGCCGCCAGCCTCAAGCATGAGTTTTTCGAGCTTTGCCTGATGAGCAGCAGCGCGATCGACATGTTCTGGAGTTTCGAGCAGCGACTGGATGAGCATTTCGCCATCGCGCCAATCCTCGAACTCGTCTTGCAAAATGAACTTCAGTGACCGAATGGTTGGCATGTCGGTGATTTCGCTGGTGTTGTTGAGGTGATACGTGTACGCCGAAATGAAGTGGGGGATATACACGCGGTATACGCCAACAAGTTTTTCAATGGTGAGACTTGCGTCTTCTGGCTCAGTCATTGCATCAACAAAACGAACGAGTGCTTCGTTTGCCGGCACAGTAAGACGCGCAGGGTTCATTTCGCGAAGTTCTGGCAAACGTTTGTGCCACAGTTCGGCGTGCCATGCGTGCTTGTAGCAATGGGTGCCAAGACGAAGTTTGATGTCGAGTTCAGGAACAGTTGCAATCCAGCCGCCAAGAACTTCAAACAATTTTGTTTCGGCCCATTTGTAATTGCCGACGCGACGTGCGGTTTCTTCCACACTGAAACTGCCAGGCAGTTCGCGGCGATCCCACGGAGCAAATGATGCTCTCGGCTTAGTTGGATCTGCCACGGTGACTCCTTGATCTCACAGTTATTTGCATAATACAATTAACTGTTCAGTTACTTCCTAGATTCTAACCCTTCGTCGCTTCTAATGCGAGACGAAAGTCACAATTAGGAGTTGTTTCGGCGAGCAGTTGGCTGAGCAGCAAGAAGGTCTGCGCTGAGCGGCTGGCCGGTGACTTCATCCACCCAATAGGTGTCGTTATCAAGGCGAGCGAGAGCTGCATCGACATCAGCCAAATCACGCTCGATGGCATCGAGGTCGAGGGGGCTGACGTGTTCGCTCATATCTCCATCGTAGACAATCTGCAGGCGTCTCGGCGAAAGGTTCCTCGAGTGCCTTGTAGCGTCTTCGGGATGAGTTTCCCCTTTCCTCCACTTGACGGTTCTGCAACAAAGAATCAGAAATTTCCATCAGCCCCAGAAATGGGAATTGATCCGACGAAGCGTTACACCGCGACAATGGAAACATCAATGGGAACATTGGTCATCGCGCTTGACCCCATCAAGGCACCAAAGACCGTAAATAGTTTCGTGTACCTCGCTGCGTACCACTATTACGACGACGTGATCTTTCACCGCATCATCAAGGGCTTTGTTTGCCAAGGCGGAGACCCAACCGGCACAGGACGTGGTGGCCCTGGTTACCAATACGCAGATGAATTGCCAAAAGCTGGTCAGTACCAAATCGGTTCATTGGCAATGGCCAATGCCGGACCAAACACAAATGGTTCACAGTTCTTTCTCATCAGTGGCCCAAGCGGTGTGCAGTTGCCTCCGTCGTATGCATTGTTCGGTCAAGTTGTCAAAGGACTTGAAGTTGTCGAAGCAATGCAGAACGTTGAAACAGATCGCAGTGACAAGCCATTGGTCGATGTTGTAATCAAGAGTGTCACGGTCACTGTCGCCGACTGAGATCAGTCGTGATTCAGCTAGACGCATTGCGTTAGCTGCTCAAGGTTTTGCAACACCGCGTCCTACGGGGCGAATAGATAGGCGTCATCTTCGACGTGTGATTGATTCAGTTGGTCTGATTCAAATTGACAGCGTGAATGTATTGGTGCGCAGCCAAGAGATGCCACTCTTCTCACGTTTGGGAAATCATCCCCGCACTCTTATTCCTGACGCCACGGCTGACGGAGAACTTTTTGAATACTGGTGTCACGAAGCGTCACATCTTCCGGTCTCGATGCACCCACTGGTGCGTTGGCGAATGGAAGAAGCGCGCAACGGTTCCATGTGGCCAGGCTTGCGCCGTGTTGCAAAAGAAAAGCCGAAACTATTGAAAGAGATTCGCGACCGCATCTATAACGATGGGCCGATTGTGGCTGGCGATGTTCG
>CALPPK020000156.1 GCA_943325435.2 Bifidobacterium breve | reverse complement strand
TGTCGTCATTGCTTTAGACGAAATCGCAATCGGATTACCCGAATGGGTAAACGAAGTAGTAGCGCCACCGGCAACATCGAACTGGTACACAATGTTTGAAGGGTCTGTACCCCACTTCACGCGATATCCGGTGACATCGTTGACACCAGGTAAAGCCCATGTCAATTCACTTGTTCTCGACCATCCTGTGCCCGCAAGTTGTGTTGGTGTTGGCATGGTTGTTGTTGAAGGAAGTGAGATTCGAATGGATCCGTTTCCGCGTGTAGAACCACGTGTGTGTATTGCGCCGTAAATTCCTGCAGCAGTAAACGAAGAACCGCCGCCACCACCGGCATAAATTGCGCCACCGCGGCCACCCCAGTAGCCACCGCCGCCACCACCAGCATTTGTGGTTCCACCGGCTCCTGCTCCTAATGCGTTCCCTGTCGATTGTGTGCCAGCAGCACCACCAAGGTTGCCGCCATATGCAGCCCCAGCAGATGCAACGAGCCCGCCACCATCTCCACCAGCGGCATGCGACCCAGCACCACCACCACCACCTGCAACCAAAATTCTTCTCACCCAACTAGATGCGGGGTTTGTTTGAATAAGCGAACCAGTCACAGCAGCTGAAGCAATATTTGAATTCGTTTTGGAGTAAGTCAAAGTTGTTGATGCAACCGTTGCAATGGTGAACGAACCATCAAACGCAGTACCGACTCCGGCAACAGCAATCGCTGTACCAACTGTCAAACCGTGCGGAGCTGACGTTGTTAGCGTTACTACGTTGTTAGTCAAAGCAGCATTTGTTACTGAAATTCCACGACGAATATCAGAAGCACCGCCACCGCCGAGCCCAGGCGCTGTTCCGCTGGCACCACCGTTCCACCCGCCTGTTGACGATGAGTTAGCACCACCCACAAACACAAACAGGACTTCACCAGGTGTTACGGGGACAACTGCTTCAACGCGGCCGCCTAATCCCGCGGCAAACGTGGTGGTTCCGCCACTCGCACCGTTTGCTTCCACTTGTAAAGAGGTAACCCCCGAAGGGACTACGTAGGACTGCACGCCACCAGTAGAAGCGAACACGGTGCTTGACGTGAACTGAGTTTGCGCAGAAACCACACTGGAAAATGCGCCCGCGCAATAACTGCCACATGACTGCGCATTGTCTTGGTACTGAAAAGCAATTTGGTAGTAGTACGTCTGCCCAATGGCCAGTGACTGAGATTTCTGAGCAGAACCAGCAATTGTTAATGCCGTCGCAGCCACATTTGTGGCTACCCGGTCGTAGGAAAATGTTGTCAATGTTCTACTTTTCACAACATATGTTCCGTCAAATATGACATCGATTCCGCTCACAAAAACAGAGTCTCCAACTGCCAAACCGTGAGCAACTTCCGTTGTGAGAGTTGCAACGTTCGATGTCAATGCTTTGTTCTGCACACGTACTGGATTCCCCGAATGAACAAAACTTTCCCCAGTTGGCCCAGGCACAATGAATTCATTTGTCAATGCAGTTGCTGAAGTTCCCCACCTCACAACTGCCCGCAAAACTGCAGGGTCTGTTGAAGGTGTCCACTTCATTGATACTGAACGCACACCTGCGTTTACGGTGAAGCCCGTTGGGGCTGTGGGCGCCGCAGCAATTGACAGAACTGCATCTAGACACGTTCTGGAAAAACTGAGCAAGCAATTTGCGACAGGCACAGTTCTTGTTGGCGAATTGATACTTAATTCGTTGCCGATATCACCAATTGACATTGTCGGATCAGATGAAATGATTCGAGCAACCAAACCTGACACATGTGCCGCCGCCGTTGATGTCCCCTGCTGATTGGCATATGACTCATCAATTGGTTCACGTTGACCAGTGTTAGATAAGGAATAGATTCCGCGATCAAAGCTCGCATTGAGATCACCGCCAGGAGCGTAGAGATCTACGCCATCACCGAAGTTTGAATAGCTTGCCCGATCACCTTTTGCATCATTTGCGCCAACAGCAATCACATTGTTGCAATTAGCTGGAGAAAAGTTACGAACATCGCTAGTGCTGTTGCCCGCAGCAACAACTACAACACTTCCGTTGTCGGTTGCGATATCAATTGCCGATTGCAGAGTTGCGCTGCAACTACTGCGTGAAGAGATAGACAGGTTGATGACTCTCGCCACATTTTTGTTATCGGTTACACCTGGCACGTGACCACCTGACGCCCAAATGATTCCAGCTGCAACGTCTGATGAAAGACCGCCATTCCAACTCAGTGCACGAATGGGCAAGATGTTTGCTTGTGGTGCTATTCCAGTAATGCCCACACCATCGTTCGTTTTGGCAGCGATAATTCCTGCAACGTGAGTTCCGTGCCAACTACTCGAGCGCACCGGAGCCCTGTCACGCCAATCGCCCGGATCTGCAGGGTTGTTGTCCCACCCAGTCCGGCCGTATTTGTCTGTATCGACGTAATCCCCATCGAAACTGACCGCATCCCCATTCACTTCACGTGGGGCAATCAGTTCGGGTCGATCACTAACAAAGTCATAACCCTTCAGCACTGGTTGACGCATGTTGGAGTGCTCTGTGCTCCCCGTATCGATGACCGCCACCACAGTTCCCTCGCCATCATTCCCCGGCAGCACATTTGCCCCAGGGACGTCACGGAATTGGAATCGAGGGCCAGGCAGAGACGCGGTAGTCAAAATTTGGTCTACTTCTGCCCATTCCACTCGCGGGTCAGCCTCCAAGGTATCGACGATCTTTGTGGCCAATTCATTAGATACCGGCTCGCTGAGTGTTACCGTCCGCAAGCCATCGCCGAGGTCTTTCTGCGGAGTCAGCTCGACTTCATTGATCGCATCAGATCCAGTCGCAACTCCATCTGATTGAGCTGGGCTTACATCGTCTTTGTACTTCACGATGAGTTGAACAACGCCCTCGTCAATGCCGCTCGTTGGAGTAGCGCGCAAAGGTCCAACAATTGTGCTCGCACCGAACCCGTTGCGAGCAACGATGCTTACTTCATATTCTTTTCCGTTCACCAAACCAGTGACGGAAGCTGTGTGTGAAGTTGCAGGCACGTTTACTACGACGTCACCCGGGTTTACTCTGACTTCAAATGAAGTCGGTGCGTTCGAATCCAACTCTTGTTTTTGTGCTGTCGCATTTGAGACCGAGACTGAATCCCATTTCACGTCGATGCCGTTATCCGTTGCCTGCACGCTCACATTCATTGGTTCGCTCGGGCATGTGACAGTGGTGTTAGACGTAACTGACGATTCAAATTCTGAACAACCAGATGGAAGAGCGCTTGCCATTGTCATTGATACAGGCAGAAACGAAATCAATGCAGCAAGAAGGAAAACGCTGCACATGAAAATGTGCACGCGAGTACCCTTTCTCACATCAGATTTCCGCGCAGACATCACCTATAAATTATAAATGGTGCTTATTTTTCCCCACAAAAAACAATGAAACTAAGTCTCTACTAGACCTTGAGAGTTCTCGTGAATCAATGGATTTACGCATGAATTCATCAAGAACGTAGCGCTTTCAGCACAACTGCCCCTGCAATGTGCGATGTAGCTTTTCGCTGACTCGTACCCAAACTGAAATTGTGCGTCGTTTTCAACAAGCCAGTCGTGGATGTTCCGACACACACGGCGATACCTGTAGACCGGCATTCGTGAATACAAGTGATAAATCAGATCGATGTTCTTGACCGAGCAACATGATTGTGCAGCCCAACCAACCACGAATACGTGTATTTCGATAGCGCAAAGTTTCGCTGAAATCATGATGTGGCAACCACACAAAGCACACTCACAAAATGAGTGCATCATCTTGCGCTGATTAGTGAAGATGTGAATTTCTTATGACTATGGTTAAGTACTTGATGCTTCTTCCAGTCCTTTCAACGAAACGATGATTCCAATGAACAACTCTCCATACATTCTCTACGGCGGGCCGGTGTCGTTGTACACCGGGAAAGTACGTTCGTATTTACGCAAGAACAACATCAATTTTGTTGAAGTACACCCCAACAGTGAGCGCTATTTAAAGCACATCGTTCCTACGGTTGGGCGATGGATCATGCCCTGTCTTGAAACACCAGATGGCCGCATCATCCAAGATGGCGCTGACATCATTGACTTCTTTGATAACGAAGTGAAGTTGTCTCGGTTCCCTGTTCGCCCGACAACCCCTGTCCATCGGGCCGTTAGCCACTTGTTCGAAATCTTCGGTGGTGAAGGCCTATTGCGTCCAGCAATGCACTATCGCTGGAACTTTGACGAACAAAACATTGATTATTTGGAAAGCGAATTCACTATCAGTGTGATTCCGAAGATGACGGAAGGAAAAGAGCAGATCAACTTTGCTCGCTCTAGTGGTCGCATGCGCAAAGCTGCCATCACGTTCGGAGTTGGCCCACATTCGGTTGAAGCTATTGAGAGTTCTTTTGCGGAATGGCTTGAACTGTTCAGCGCACACCTAGCCGAGAATGCATATCTCCTTGGCGATAAACCCACTCTTGGCGATTACTGCCTCATGGGACCAATGTGGGCTCACTTGTTCCGCGACCCAGCTCCGACCGCTCTCATCAAGAAGACAGCACCACGCGTTGGTCGTTGGGTTGAGCGCATGAGCACGTATGAACCATACGACGGTGAATACTTCGATTCATCCACTTCCCCACGCGAACTGATCGCCAACGACGCTTTGCCCGAGACCTTGATTGCCATGATGCGTTTCGTTGCTGAAGAGTATTTATCTGAAATAACTGCGCACGTTGAATACGCAAACAACTGGCTAGTTCAACAAACTGACCTAGTTACCGGCACCAACGGATT
>CALPPK020000155.1 GCA_943325435.2 Bifidobacterium breve | reverse complement strand
GGCATGCTGACCATTCGTTCCTGCTTCACCCCACACAACTGGGCTCGTACCACCAAGAACTGAACGACCATCAACCCCAACAGATTTCCCATTGCTTTCCATCACGAGTTGCTGGAGATACGCCGGCAATCTGGACAAGTCATGGCTATACGGAATGACAGCGACTGACGGGAAGGAGTGAAGCGCACTGTTCATCCACCAAACAAGAGCGTGCATCAGCGGGAGATTTGCATTGCCGGGCGCTGTGACAACGTGGTGATCCATTTCAGACATTCCAGTCAGAAACTGACTGAATTGATCACCGCCGATTGAGCACATAACTGGGAACCCAATGACAGACGACAAGGAGAAACGCCCACCAACCCAGTCAAAGAACTCAAGGCAATGATCTTTCTGAATTCCCCAGTTCTGTGCAGCCTCGGCATGTGAAGTTGCGGCAACGAAGTGGCGAGCCCAATCTGAAACAGTCGCCTGCGTCCACTGTCGAGCGCGTTCTGCATTGTGCATCGTTTCAAGAGTGGTGAAGGTCTTAGATGAAATCACAAACAACGTGGTTTCCGGATTAGCACCATGTAGGGCCTCGTCGAGGTCAGCTGCATCAATATTGGAAACGAATTTCACCACAGGTCCGTTTGCAAACCGACGCAGTGCGCGCGTAACCATGGCTGGCCCAAGATCACTGCCGCCGATACCAATGTTGACAACTGTCTCAATCCTTTTTCCAGTTGCGCCGGTTACTGCACCAGAGCGAACACCATCAGCCAACGACTTCGCTCGTTCTAATTGTCCGAACGCCTGCTGCGCCAATGATGATGAACTGGCTGGTGCGCGTAGTGCCATATGCCCCACCGAGCGACCTTCAGTGACGTTCATAATGTCACCGGAAATCATGCTCTCAAACGACCCACGAATGTCTGTAACTTCAGCAGCATGAACCAATGCCTCAAAGAGCGATGCGTTGATTCGTTGGCGAGAGAAGTCCGCATGAATTCCACATGCATCGACTGTCAGCCAGTGACTTCGAGAAGAGTCTTTTTGAAACAGTTCAGAAAGCGAAGCGACACTGGTGGCCAGGTTCTTCAGCGACTGAAATACTTCTGCGTCCATGACGCCAACTTACTTCTGTGCAGCAGAGTGAATCAGTCTTAAGAACGCAGCAGCCACTGCAACATGGCGTGATTGGTCTCCGCGAGCACTCATTCTGCCTAATCCGGCCAGAACTGACGACACAAGATCAGCAAACGACTGCACCGTTGTGCCCTGCAAGATTCGATCGGTCTCTTCTGCCGTCGCAATGAGGTCAACAATATTTCGACCAAATTCCTTGCCGAATACATCGGTGCCTTTTGACACTTCGGGATGCTTTTGAACAACCGCTGAAATCCCCGTGATGAAACCGACCGTGGAAGGGGCGTTCGCTCCCAGTGTCCCCACCTCTGTAAAGAGAGCGACAAGTCGCCCCTCAAGAGTGGTTTCACTCGCCTTCACTCGCGCAAAAACTTCCACGAAGATTTCGGTGATGGAATCACACACCGCAATGTAGATGTCTACCTTTGAAGGAAAGTAGTGATACAACGCGGCACTAGAAACTTTCGCTGTTTCAGCAATCTCTCTATTGGTCGTTCCTTCGAAACCCTCGGCTGCAAAACGCTCGCGTGCACAGACAACAATGCGATCACGAGTATCTGTCGAGTCCGTATCAGCAGGACGCCCACGTTTACGGCTGACCACCGAAGTCTTGTTCATTGATTGATCGGCCATAACCAAGTATGACCCAAATTGATCGCAGGATGTTTAGCGTGGTTTTGCGTAGTACAGGGCCCAGCCAACGGGACTAACTAGTGCCGCCAGAACCAATTTCACCGCATCGCCAGCAAGGAAAGGTGCGACTCCGAGAGAGATGGCATTGGTGTCACCGGTCGCAACAGGAACACCAATCGAGTGTGCGAGCCAGATGGCTCCAAAGAAGTAAATGACAGCTGTGCTTAATGCCATGGCCGACAACGACATCACGAAGTTGCGGTCATTGCGACGATCGGCGTACCAACCCACAATGCCAGCAGCGATAACGAAACCAAAGAAGTAACCAAGAGTTGATCCTGTTGCCCGGCTCCAGCCACCGGTTGCATCAGCATAAAAGGGCAGTCCGATTGCACCAAGAAGCCAATACAGGGCCTGGCTAGCCATAGCGCGACGTGAACCAAGTGCGCCACCGACAGCAAGCACTGCGAATGTTTGACCAGTAATCGGCACAGGCGTGAAACCAAGATGCACAACTATCTGGGCACAGAGAGCGGTGAACAATGCTCCACCCATGACAAGCGTGGCATCACGCGCAACTGATTTTTCCATGATGCGTGGCATTGGAATGAGGTCTGTAAGAACGTTTGGTACTGCGTTTGACATTCCCGTTACGCTACTACTGTGACATTCCTGAACATAAGTTTTCCCATCTGGACCATTGTCACAATATGAGTTTTTCACCCCGCATCATTGCCGCAATCGATATCGGCACCAACAGCATTCATATGGTTGTCGCAAAGGTAAGTCCATCTGGATTTGAAGTAATTACCCGAGAAAAAGATAATACGCGCCTTGGCGAAGGTGGCGGAGACATGAAAATGCTTAGCCCCGAAGCCATAGAACGTGGAATAGCAGCCCTACGTAATATGCGCAGGATTGCAGACGCACACCGCGCAAGTGTCTTTGCGGTTGCAACAAGTGCAGTCCGCGAAGCCAAGAACTCAGCAGATTTCGTCGACCGCGCCGCCAACGAAGCTGGAATTGAAATTGAAGTCATATCGGGAGTCGAAGAAGCTCGCCTAATTCACTTAGGTGTCCTGCAGGCGCTACCGCTATCCGACAAACGTTCCCTTCTCATCGATATCGGTGGAGGGTCTACTGAAGTCGTTATCTTCGACCATACGGAAGAACTATTTGTTCGTAGCTTCAAAATCGGAGCCGTGCGTCTGTCGAATCGATTCTTTCCATTCGCATCCACACATCCAGCTTCAGTTCCCTCTTGTTCAAAATTCATTGCATCCACAGTGGAACCAGTAAAAAGAGAAGTTCTTAAACTCCGTCATGAAGTTGCAATTGTGTCGTCGGGAACCGGTGAGACCCTTGCTCGAATGTGTTGGATGTTGACACACGATGAAACACCCCGATCAATGAACGGTGTCATCTTCACTGCAGACGAACTACATCAGGTCACCAAGATGATTGCATCGTCCACGCTTGAAGAACGGGCAAAGCTAGACGGTCTCGATGCAGATCGTGTTGACATCATTCTGGCGGGTGCACTTATTCTCGACACCTTGGCCAATTCCTTCGCCATCACATCATTTATGTACTGCGATTACGCCCTTCGAGAAGGAGTACTCCTTGATGCCGCACAACGGCTTGACCCAGAAGTCAATAATGATCTTCACAACGTTGCTATTCAAAGTGCCCGAAAGCTTGCTGAGCGTTGCGACGATGACCCCTCTCACAGCCTCAACGTTTCTCGGCTGTCGTGCATGCTCTTTGATGAATTGTCGCAGAAGTATGAAATAGATCCGCATCATCGTTTATATCTAGAGGCCGCAGCGGTACTCGCCAACGTCGGCCTGGTCGTGTCACACGCACGTCATCATTTACATACCTATTACATCGTGCGCAATGCAGATCTTGTCGGCTTTACGGATCACGAAATCGAGTTGATTGCTCAAATTGCTCGTTACCACAGAAAGAGCGAACCCAAACTTCAACATGCAGCTTTCGCTGCGTTGTCAGAAGAAGATCAACACACAGTTCGAATGTTGTCAGCAATTCTTCGAATTGCTATCGGACTAGACCGCACGCATGATGGACGCACGACATCAGTTTCAGTTACCCAAAAGAACAAGTCACTTAATCTCCTCATCGAGAGTGAGAAAAATGAAGATCTCGACTTGAACCTTTACGCCACTCAACAGCGTGTTGCCCTTCTTGCTGACGTCTTTCAATGCAACGTCACTGTCGCAATATCTAATTAAGACGGGATAGTCGACGTCACAGGGGTAACTACGGGAGCAACCGTTGTTTTGGGCACCGTTGTTTTGGGCACAACATTCGTTACTGACGGAATCGTCACCACAGGTACGGTTGCTTTTGGCAGTGTTGTTGAAGTTGTCGAGGTCGTAGAAGACGTGGTCGTGGTGTAGTTCGGATCCTTCTTGTCCCAAGGTGGAGTTACAGATCCATATTCTTCAGGCTCTTTCACACCGTCAAACACATACACACGGTCGTTGTATTGCACTAACGCTGGAAAGTAGTTCGAAATAAAGATTGGAATACGCACACAGCCATGAGAAGCAGGTTCTTTCGGAACCATCATCGCGCCGTGAATTGCAATGCCGAAGTTGAAATACACCGGATTCCACATCGTGCCCAACTTGCTTTCACGCAGTCCAAGTTTGCGGTTGTAGAAGTAATAGATACCGCCAGGCGTAATTGCTTCACCGCAAATCCCCATCTTGATAGGCACTGCACCCTTATTGCCTTCTTCGCCAGGGTCAACTATCACTTCTTCACACCACTTCTCATTGGTGCCCGTTGAAATATGGGTAACTAGCAAAAGTTGTTTTCCCTTAAAGACAGCCATCACTTGTTCGGGGAGATACACCTCTACGTGATTTGGTGATTTAGGTTGACGACGCGGTGTAATGGTCACGTTTCCACGCATCGATTCCCACAGAACATGTGTCACGAAATCAACAATGGTGTCACGCGTCATTTTTTGCACAAGTGCTTGAAATGCCCACACCGCCATCATGGTGTCGCCGCCATAAATGCCATCAATGCGGCCCGG